>JAJYZI010000033.1 GCA_021800105.1 Thermoplasmata archaeon | reverse complement strand
TTGAGTCAACCACTTCGCAGATGGACTCATGGCCCAGCACCAGGTAATCAGATCCATCAGGGTTATAGGCAAACTTCAGGGAGGATGAAACTATACCGCGATCTGTCCCGCAAACTCCTGTATATATAGGCGACAAAAGAACCTTGTAATTTGATTTTTTGGTATCAATTGTTTTAATCGATACACCGCCGTCCGGAGCATTCGTTACGATGGCCTTTACGCGGGTCATATTTTAGGAAGAGATTGAATGTATAATATTATATCTTCTAGATCTGGTGTCCGAGTTTGATCTTCTTCGTCTCCAGATAAAACGCATCATGAAGGGTAGGCTCAGACAGCACAGGTATCCTTTCTATGACATTTATTCCCTTGGCTCTGAGATATTCAAACTTTATTGGATTATTAGACATCAGCTTTACGCTCTTTATCTTGAAGTAATTAAGCACGTTAACAACATATCCGTAGTCCCTGCCGTCCACCGGGAGGCCAAGGGCCAGATTTGCCTCTACCGTGTCGAGCCCCTGCTCCTGCAGGCTGTACGCCTTTATCTTGTCAAGAAGCCCAATGCCCCTGCCTTCCTGCCTCAGATATATAAGCATTCCAAATTCTGAATTTGCCAGATATCTGAGGGACTGAACAAGCTGATCATGACAATCGCATCTCTTGGAAGAGAATACGTCACCGGTAAGGCATTCTGAATGAATCCTTAACGGAACCCCTTCCATGCCTTCAACTGATCCGCGGACCAGTACGGCATGATCCTTGCCTTCATCATTAATGAATGTATATATTACAAAGTCACCATAACTGGTGGGCAGATTTGCCTTAGAGTACATTTTAAACATTTCAAATCGGCAATAATATTATATGCGTATAAAAACTTAGTTTAAACTAGTTTTTACTTTTTTTAGCCAGAACAATTCTGTCGTTGCTCCTGAAAAGATAGATAGACTCCCCCATCCAGAGTGGGTCGCTTAGAGATCGGGTATACTCATAATATTCCTCTGGATTGACGCTGAATCTTGGAATAACCTTGGCTGGCTTCAGTTTTTCCAGTTCCTTCTTTGCATTGATTTCTGTTGATGAACCCAAGACTTCGAATGTTTCGCCTGTGGCAGTATCTCTAAGCATAGTATCTGCAGTCAAAACCAACCTCCTGTTGTCTTTCGTGAATTCGCTGTAAACCGATGGATCAAAAACTGCATTTACAAGCTCAGCATATGTCAGTGCAGGATCCGGAACAACAAGGAATCTACCGGGTTTTTCTGAGTGCGCGTATTCTATTTTGTCCCTAGTGCCCTCTATTCTTCTCGAGCCAGGTAAAATAACAGCTGAGCGTTCTGTCTTTGAAAGATCCTCTGAATAGAGGGAGAACCGACTTATTCTTCCATTAAGTGATACATACTCCCTTTCCCCAGCAAGTGGGATGTTCTTTTCCGGGAATAGTGGCGGGAGATCTATGACGTAACCGGATACTTTGGTTCCCAGTTCCTGGATAATCCTTTGGGGATTGGGTTTCAGTGTTTCAAATGTCTTTTCCTCTCTTCCGGAAAGCCTTAGTGGATCTGCAAATACAGTGATATCTACTTGGCCTGTATTTGTTATATATGTATTGACGTCACCTGTTATTATCTCTACATCGTTGCATGAATATGCCTTTGCATTTAATCTGCCTAGATTTGCGCGCAGTGGGTTCTCTTCTATTGCAGTCACATCATTATGCTCGGAGAACATTATTGCCTGCATGCATGCTCCTGCTCCAAAGTCTATTATATTTCTTGAACTGATTCTCCCCGCCCTGTATTTGCCTATTATTTCCGGTGTAGAATAAGATGCTGAATACTCGTCCAGCCATACTCTATCGAAAAGAGTGAATTTATCCTCGACCCTAATCCTTGACTTTGCTATTGAGAACAGGAATTCCCTTACCTTCGAATACATTGGATCGACTTGTGCATTCTTGATACTATACCCATTTCTGATCTGTTCAGCTAAACTGTTCACCTCAAGATTCGCATCTCTGAGCTTCCGGTCATCCCTCAGCAACTGATCCGTAAACAGCAATGCACTATCGTTTGTTTCCATCTTTCAGGAAACAGGTATACCAAAACGTTAATAAAATTTGAATTCTGACCCTACCCATGCAACTCATAAGGACAGGCAAGGTCAAGGAGGTCTATGACGCGGGCGACTCTCTACTTTTCAAGTTCACCGACAAGATATCAGTCTTTGACAAGATCATACCTACCCTTATCAAAGGTAAGGGGGAGTCTCTTTGCAGAACATCCGCTTTCTGGTTCCAGAAAGTCAATGATATGGGATTTCCAACCCATTTCATTTCAATGCCGGAAAAGAATCAGATGATGGTCCGGAAGTTCAGGATACTGGAAGCGGGTGCCACAAAGTTTGACATAAATTTCCTTATACCTCTGGAATTCGTAGTAAGGTACTATGTAGCAGGATCATTGTTGGATCGTTTGAAATCTGGGGAAATTGATCACAGGATGCTAGGCCTCAAGAAGATGCCTGACTATGGCGAACCTCTTCTGGATCCTTATTTCGAGGTAACCACAAAGTTCGAAAAATTTGACCGGCCACTGACTATGGAAGAAGCATGCGTTATTGGCGGCCTTAGAAAGGAAGAATTATTTGAAATCAGGGACGAAATACTTTCCATCGACAGGATGATGCAGAGGGAAGTAGGTAAACGCGGTCTGGTACATGCAGACGGAAAGAAGGAATTTGCTATGGGACCAGGCAGGCAGCCTGTTATAGTTGACACTTTTGGCACTGCAGACGAGGACAGATTCTGGGAACAGAGCGCACTCCAGAAAGGAGAGATCCTGGAACTGAGCAAGGAGTCAGTCAGGCAGTATTACAGATCCACTGGGTATCACAAAGCACTCTATGACGCAAGGTCCAGGGGTTCAAGAGAACCAGACATACCTCCACTTCCAGATAATGTTAGGGTTTCGACCGAAGAACTTTATAGAAATATATTTGAGCGCCTTACAGGAATGAAATGGTGATCATTGAATACCAAGCTGGATCTGGTTTTCAAGGAAGTGCCATAACTGGTGCTCTATTTCGAATGACCACAGAGCCTCTGGAACCTCAACAAACGCAATAAGGGGTGATAAAAACAGGCTCTCTACCGCCGCCATTCCAAGATCCGCAAGCCACTCGGCGACACCAAGTCTGACAGTGAAGTCATCCTTGTCTCCTTCTATCACGGCGGTAAATGCCCTGTTCATCGCAAGTAGGGTACGGAAAAAGCCACCTTTCCTCGCCTGTACAATATAGCCCTTTGAACCTTTTGCTGCCTGTACCTTGAAACCCTCTTCTTTGAAAAACTGTTCAGCAAGACCGGCTACCTTCTCTGGATCTGCATTCTTTCCATTGTATTCCCTGATGGTATATCTCATACATTTGTGATTATCATATACTATTTAACCTCAATATTCCGGAATCTTTAGAGATGTACCGAATTAGCCTTAGTATGCCTGTCTTTGACTTCTACCTTGATTGAGTAAACCGGAAATCTGGAAATCCAGAAAGCTTATATTCTTGATTACCCTGTCTATTTATGGCAAAAGAAAATAAGACCGGCGAATCAAAGAAGGTTAAGGAAGACGAGGAGCAGGAAGATGTCATTGATCAGGGAGATGAAGAAACTAAGGCTGAGCCCAAACCAGAAGCGAAGAACGTTTCAGTTAAGGGTGTTCAGAAGAGTCTCTACCAGCGCGTCCTGGATCTGGCAAAAGAAACAGGCAGATCTGTTGGCGAACTCACCAATGACGCATACAAGGCTTTGCTTCTAACTGCATCCGGAGCTAAGGAATTTTCCCAGCATTTTGTCGAGGGTGCTAAACAGGTCAGCGTGCAGAGCATTGATAATATCACCGAACTCGAAATAACTGGACCCGAACTGAAGGAACTGAAAAGGAAAGTATCATTCAATCATATAAAGCAACTTACCATAAGCGACATAACAGACGAGGAGTTTTCATCAATCGTGGTAGGTATTCACAACGTCGAAGAGCTGACTGTCTCGAAACAGGTAAAGAAGACATCTGTCCTGAAGGTGTGCAGCTTTGTCAACAAAATAAAACTTGAATGATACCTAACTTCTAGAATGTTAATTGAAGCCCATTTTATTCTCATTTACCTTTGAATTGACTATAATACTCCGATGGCTATTGCGATCATCCACCATGCTTAAAGGCTGGATACAGAAGCATCCCCCCATCGACAACAAGCGTAGTTCCTGTAATATACGAAGAGAGATCGCTTGCCAGAAATGCTACTGCCTTTGCCACGTCTGAAGTCTCGCCCATTCTTGGCATTGCAATTTTTGTCAGAAGATCTTTGTATGTATCTGGGTTTCCCCACACATCCTTGTTAATTGGAGTCTTTATTGCGCCTGGAGCAAGGGCAACTACTCTTATGCCAAAGTCAGAAACCTCCTGCGCAAGTGTTTTTGTGAACATCGAGAGACCAGCCTTTGCGCTGCAATAAGCCGTGTATCCTGACCATGGCAGGAATTCATGCACTGAGGTGATATTTACAATCACTCCACTTCCCTTCTTTTTCATCCTCTTTACAGCTTCCCTTGAACAATAGTACGGTCCAATAAGATTTATAGATATTACACGCAACCAGTCTTCTGGTGTGTCATCACCGCAAAGTTCTCTCTTGCCATCTATACCTGCGTTGTTGACAAGAATGTCAAGCGGTCCGAGCTGGGCGTCTATTCTCGCAAATATTGATTCGACCTGCTGTGCATTAGAGACATCTCCTCCGAATACTGCTGCCTTTCCACCGTTACTGTTTATTTCGCCTGCTAGATCATCTGCCTGCTGCTTTTCAGAGTGGTAATGAATTGCAACAGATGCTCCTGCTTTCGCCAAATACTTAGCCATCTCCATACCGAGTCCCGAACTCGATCCAGTGACAAGTGCCACTTTTCCCTTAAGATCAACAGATATTCCGGAACCGTATGCTTGAATCTTTCCTTCGGCTGCCATATATCTCAATTGCGATATCAAAAATAAGATTAACTGCTATTATTGTTTTAACCACAGTTACTTTCTTAAATGCAAAGAGACGATTTTTTATCGAGATGCATATTCCTATTGAATGGACTATCTAGAGAATGCCAGAAGCATATTATCCCACAGGAAAGACGCCAGGATAGCCGCAATAGACCTGGAAACACTTATGCCTCCCGGAACTAAATTTCTCTCAGGAGAGAGGATCATAGCAATCTCAATCTCCTGGATCGATCATGAAATAATTTCGAAAGTCTATATTGCAGAAGGGGACAGTGAGGATTCAGAGTATAACATACTTTCGCTCCTGAACGAGAAGCTGGGGGAATTATCTCCTGACATCATAATAGGATACAACCACACTGGATATGATATACCGCTTATACAGATGAAGATAAAGAGGATGTCATACTCCCAGAGACTCCGTAACATAGAGAGGGTTCTGGGAACTGCATATTGTCTGGATATGATGTACGTCATCTCCGATGATCTTGGGAGATACGACGGAGATAACTATATACGAAAATTAGACGACGTAGTAACACATGAAAAATACAACCATCTACCTCTTTCGAGGGTCAAGAACCTAGTGCATATAGATGGTATGTCAAAGGCTGAGGCGATAAATTATCTCTGGAAGAATGATCGCGATAGATTTGTGAAATACTGCATCGGAGACACGAGAGATTTACTTTTGATCCTTATGGATATGCTGGGTTTAGGCTTTCCCGAACTTTGACACTACTTCTGTCAGGTTGTCCATGTAGTCGTTGAAAATCCTCAATATATCCTTGGATGTAACTATGCCTACTATCTTCCCGCTATCAACTACTGCGAGCCTTCTAATATTGCTTCCGTTCATTTTCTCTGCCACTTTTTCCGTTGGTGTCTTGAGGTCCACAGCAATAATTTCGGAGCTTGCAATTTCCTCCAGCTTTACAGTATCTGGATCTCTGTCCTGGGCAACCACCTTGTTGACGATGTCCCATTCTGTTACTATGCCGCTTTTACCGTCTCCTTTGTGAACGATCAGAAATCCCTCGCGGTCATTTGCCATAAGTTTGGCACCTTGGCGGACTGTGAGATCGCCCTGAACCGTTACATTGACTTTTTTCATAATGTCCTGGGCATAAATGACCATGAACACACATTGCATCTCACTATATAAAAAAGGCTGACTGGAAGCAGTCAAAATAGCAATGAAACTATTCGACGGAATACAAAAAGGTGCTGTCGATTTCTGTCGTATCTTACTCCTGTCACTGAACTTGAAATGTGTCCCTTATCTTGGAGATATCATTGTCTTCTTTAATCTTAACCCATTTATTATATACCCAGCGAGTATAGCCAAACAATATGGGATTCGGCATCTTCGCTGTTGGATTGCTGGCCATCGTTGCTTTCATTGTGTCGTGGATTATACTTTCTATTCCACTCTACCTTTCTGCCAGGGCGCTCACAAACAGGTCAACTCTCCTGGAAGCAATGGGAGCGTCATTCCTGATAGTACTTTTCTTCTTTCTACTCAGCATTATTGGTATAATAGGAATTATAATCTGGATTTTCTTGACAATAGCTATTATCGCCGGCATTTACAGGACATCATACCTTAAGGCGATCCTGATAGCTATAATTGCAATAGTGATTTACATAATAATTGCCGCGATTCTAGCATTATTGCTCGGTATTACACTCATCGCATCAACTACTGCACTTGTCACTATTCCTCTTTTCCTGATACACTGAAACTGGATTAGGGGAGGAGGTTCAGATTCAGGGAGATATTTCCATTTTAGGAGCTGAATCTTCCTCGTAATCAAGGCTGACTTTGGAAGTATCGATTTTCAATGATTTCAGCCAAATTGCGCCAAGCAGTCCTATGAACCAGAGAACACCATTGAACTCAATGTACTGAAGAAGGCCAAGGGAACTTGTGTATACAATTGACAGGGCATATGCAATCATTGGAACAACCCTCACGAGGCCGATTGAAGACGCCCTCCATGATGTTGAAAACATCTCAGGCTCAAGCGTAGTTCGTGAAGCCCATGCGAATTCACTGAACATCATGCTTACGAAAAGGAGAGGATAGAAGTAAAATATCGGGGCAGTTATGAAAAGTCTCTGGCTCAGGGATGCAACTGCCAATATGGCAAGGAGAGATACGAACCCGCCTCCAAACGCGAACAGCGTATAATTTGATCTGTTCCTGTTGATCAGGAAGAGCGCAATAAAACCTGCAACTGAGGAACCTGCCATACCAACTGCAACAATGACATTATCAATGTAAGCGCCAGGAAATTCATACGGTCCTATTACGTAGGTCATCAATCCAAAAGTCAGATACTGTGAAACTGCCAGCATAGATAGGATAGAGAAAGCAGCTATGGAATTGGGTTTCTTTCTCTTCTGACCCTCATTTTCTATCGTTAGCGACTTCAATGTTTCCTCGGACTGCCCGACTCTTCCTCTGGATCTTTCCCACCTGAATGATTCAGGTATAGAGACCCTTGCAAAGAACGCAATAATTATTATGCCGAAACCAAAAACGAGTATATCATCCCTGCCAGGAAGTATGTTGAATAGAAGAACAAGGTAGAACAGCAGGGTTCCAATGTTATTGAAATTTGGAATCAGGGTGAGGAATCTTCCTCTCCTTGATGGTGAAAAGTCCTCCGCGACTACAGATAGGGAGGGCGGTTCCTCCCCGCCAGCCCCAAACTCTGCAAGGGCGAGTCCTATTGCAAGCTCTGCAAAATTTGTTGAAATATAGACGGCAATTATGCCAAATCCATATAGAATAAGGGTCAGGAAAAATATCTTCTTCCTGCCGATTTTGTCACTAAGATACCCCATGGCAATATTTCCAGCAAGAAGAGCAAGAGTCGGGATGATTAGGGAGAAAATTTTTGTGTCAAGTTCCGGGCTAGATGATAGTATCTCACCAGCAGCCGCAAGGGGACCTATTGAAGCGACAACGCCCCACATCATATATCCAAGGGACGCAGAGGCAATGAGTGTTTTCTGGGGTCTTGTTATACGCCCCTCAGAACTCATTAATACCACCCACGCTAAGCACAAGCACGGCCTTTTTCATTTCAGAGATGATATAATATTTCATTCTTTTCCCTCCGCCAGTATTATCTGGTTCAGGTTCGTCGGGTCGGCGTAAAGCCCTCTCAGCCCATTATGAGCTCCCCGTGCTACTATATTATTGATACTTACTTAAGTTTTTACATAACGGATCTGATAATATTATTCAATGCAGGACAAAGTTCTTGACATCTGAGAAAAACATAGCTCTATAGTGGATCAGCTTCTTCTTGCAATTCGCTTTAATAATTTGTAGCGATTAGGATGGAATGCGGCAGATCCCACTGCTTGCTGCTATACGCGGCTTGAGAAGCTTTTCATTTGGATATATATCCTATCTCGTCCCGCTTTACCTTTATCATATTGGTTTTTCTATAGTCGATGTAGGCATTTACGCATTAGTCGCAACATTATCAAGCTCATTTCTCCTCCTGCTTTCAGGGTTTCTTGGAGATCTATACAGTAAGAGAAATACCCTTATCCTGGTTTCAATATTGCCTGGACTTGCGTTTCTGGCCTTTCTGCTTACAAGAAACTTTTATATTGTATTTGCAACAGCGCTCCTCGGCCTGTCTTTCAGTGCGATTGGAGGTGGAGCCGGAGGTGGTCCAGTTGCCCCTGTAATGAATGCACTGGTCGCCGATATCGTTGAGAGGCAAAAGAGGACTCGCACTTATTCCAACCTGATGATAATCTCTATAATAGGCGCGATTCTTGGAGGGTTTGTCGCATCCAGGCTTGAGGTTACCATTACATCGTATTACGCCTTCCTCTTCCTACTTGCGTTCCTGCTTACAATCGTATCGATTTTCTTGATGCTATTCCTTGAAGATAAAAAGGGCGGGTCAAAGGACCGGCCAGATGACAACAAGAAGAGGGGTGTTCTGCCTACAAAATCCCTCGCGAATATAGGTCTGATAAGTCTCGCAGGAATGATGGGAAGCCTTGGTCTTGGCGTGGTGACTCCGCTGATGTCTATATACTTCTCAATAATAGGCTTTACAGATTCTCAAATATCCGATATTTTCACGCTATCATACCTTGCAGCAGGCATTGGCGTAGTGTTTGCATCATTATTTGAGCGCTCGTTTGGAACCATAAATTCGGTCGTAGTGCTCCGCCTATTCGGCTCAGGTCTCTTTGTTCTGATACCATTTGTTTCGCCTGTTATTGCAGCGATCGTGTATATATCAAGAACAGGCTTATATCAGATGGCTTTACCAATCAGGCAGAATTTCCAGATGTCCGTAATCATATCCTCGGAAAGGGCAAGAGGGAACAGCATTACGGGCATTTCTCGTAGGATTCCATATGGAATAGCAACCACGTTTGGAAGTTATCTGATGGCTATAGGTGCATATACCGTGATGTTTTCATTTGCCGGTGTGGTGTCTCTACTTGATCCAATATTATATTACATATTCTTTTCTAAGATGAGCGCTGAAGAATCTGAAAATTGAAGATAGGGCTACAGGATTGCATACAGATACGTTATGATGAACACCAGGACAACTACCACTGTACCATAGATAGCGTAATCTTTTACCGTGTAACCGCCAGGTGACATAACGAGCAAATTGGATTGATTCCCCCAAGGTGTTACGAAGGTACAAGAGGCAGCCATTGCTACAACGACAATAGCTTTCAAAGGATCTGGAAACAGGAACGCAACTGGGCCCATTATAACGGCAGAAGCAACGTTACCTATGAGGTTCGCGAAAAATAGCGACATCAGGAACAGAATCAAAATAGATCCAGCAGTGAATTCGGCAATGTATGCCGTCATGCCTGAAGAAACAAGTGCATCTCCTAATACGATATATGTGCCAATGAAAATGATGATCGGCCACTCGATGCTGTGGTACATGTCCTTGACGTCAAGAACCCTTGTGGCAAGGAGCACTATGACCGCGACAAGATATGCAAGCAAAATATTCACCCCGACACTCGCAAGGCCAACCGCTAGTGCTAGCGAGCCAAGTGATATAGCACCGTTACGGGTATTTACCATCTTAATATCCCTCTGATGCAGCGGTGCCAGCGACTCAAGGCTCATGAACTCGGCAATGTCCTTTTCATGCCCCGAGACAAGGAGAACATCGCCCGACTCGATAGTGAGTGTCCTGAGCCGGCCGAATATCTTCTTTCCATACGCGGATATTCCGAGGATTGCGATGTTGTATCTCGAGGCAGAAATCATGTTGCTTATTGTCGTACCCACGAGTTTGGAATCAGGCATGATGAAGACTTCAGTAAGCTTGGATTCCTGATCGAAGAACTGTGTTGGTGCTATGTTAACACCCTTGATCCCCGATAGGATGGTGATTGTCTCGGGCCTCACTCTCACTATAATAATGTCTCCCTTCTTGAGGACCCGGTTCTTCTTTCCTATTCTCCCCGGATATACGCCTACTATACGAACGTTATAAGAAGCTTCAACTTCTCCAACTGTTTTGCCAAGTATTTCGCCTCCCTCTTCCAGGCTGGCCTCCGTAAGATACTCTCCAGTTTTGAATTCATCCAGCGAAGTGACCGGCTTAACCCTTTCCGGGAGGAGGCGGCTTAAGAGTATGATTAGCGGAATCGAGACAAGAACAATTACCAAACCAGGCATTGAAAAAGTAAAGAATGGAAGGTACGTTCCGTACCTCTGATACCAGAGGCCGTAAAGAATGAGATTCGAAGAAGTACTCGCAACGGTGTATCTACCACCAAGAACTGCAATGAAGGCAAACGGCATGAGATATTTTGTTGGTGAATGCTTGAGCTTCTCCGAGATCACATATGCAATTGGAATCATCATAAGCGTGAGCGCCACGTCGCTCATGAAGCCGGACAGAAGCCCGATAGAAAGGAATAGGATGGTCATGACAATATATTCATTCTTGAATTTCCGGGTGAGCATTTCTCCCAATTTTTCCATCAAACCCGTTCCCGAGATTGTCTTGCTCATTATCATCACGAGGGCAAGGATAAAAACTGGAATAGAAGCGAATTCTGCCATGGCGAGAGTTGGCGTCACGATACCAAGCACTACAAGAACAATGACAGTGCCTATACCAATTATATCATATCTTAAGCGGTTGCTAATGAGGAGTACGGTGGAAACCACAAATATGACTAATACCTCTATAAGTTTCAGCATCTATCCATATTCCTGCAGGATAACGCTTCAATTATCTCTTACTGTTAATTAAATTGTTGCTGTAATGCTTAAGCTTAAGCGAAAGAAGATCTGTTTTCACGTAGTAATCAGGATGCACCGGACATCCTAACTCTACCGGATTTAATAAGTACGATCATGGCAACCGCGTAAATTAATGCCGGCGAAAATATAATCAGAGCCGAAAGGAAGCCAAAATATTCGAATATGTATCCGCCCGATATGCTTCCTGCAATAAAACCAATGCCGAACAGCGATTCGTAATATAGAACACCATATGAAGACGAGGAACTTCTTGAAATATACGAAAGGATCTTTGAAAATGCCACTGCCGCGCCAATACCTGCAAATGCAAACAGAATTGCTATCATAACAAGCGAGTGAAATGCAAAAACAAGTATCGGGACTCCAAGCAGGAGAGCTGAAATTATGGAGTATTTTTGCCACTCCTCTGATTTTATCCTTGATAAGACAATAAAAGACATAGCAGAAAAAAAAGCGGGTATCGAGCCTATTACTCCTATGATTACATATGGCGTGAGCAATGTTCTCAGATACGGTGTTATCACGTAAAAGAGAAACCCAGGTGATAATCCACCAAACAGCATAGGCAGGACAAGTGCTAATGATATCCCTGACTTGCGCCTGGTTTCGGGGTTTCTAGCACCGATTCCACCAACTGGAAGAAAAGCTACTGTTGCGGCAAAGAATATTACAGTTATGAAGAAGAGGGGCACGAAGCCTGAAAATTGAAGCACGGCGCCTGCGATTAAAGGCGCGATGAGATTGGGGATGCCCCATGCGGTAGAGTATCTCTCAGCAAGGTTGTCTGCATCAGTTGATCCTATCCCAAGCTCTACAGACACATAGAAGAGAGCGCCCAATATGTCTGCCGATACTACTAGAAGCACAAATATGTAGTCGCTGACGAATAAAAACATCAAAGAAACCGGAACCATCAATAAAATAGAGAGGCGAAGTGCCATGAGTAACTGACTGCCCGTTTTCCTAAGAAGTATGTATGCAAAGACTATGAACGGTATACCTACAAATATGCCGAGAAAACCGATAAAACCGGAGTTGTAATGAAGGTGGTCCGCGTAAAGCGGGAAGGAGAATGTTAATGCGAAGAAGCCCATCGAGAACAGAGCACTGACTGCACTGACCAGCAGTGGGCTGTTGAACTGTCTGTCCACTTCAAGATATCTTCACCATAAAGATAATTCTTTGTTGAAAAGCCCTTAATACTGCTTTTAGGGCAAGCATTTTCTCAGTAAATCTACCCAAAGGAAAACTAAATAGACGATAATTCATCTCTGGATGAAGGAATAAATATGGGTTCATCAAATCCTGATATCAGGAACGAGGTAGACGAGAGCAGGGGCGTACTCAAGAAACTTCAGCTCCTTATCCCGGGTTTTCGGGGGTACAGACAGCTAGAGGATCTCAGGGTGGCTGATGCTCTTCTTAGAAAACAGGTCTCATCGTATCTGGAAAACTCACTGTCAAAACTGCAGGACTTCAGATCTTCACTCGCCACCAGTGGTAACTATCAATATATGATCCAAGTATCTTCTGAGGTGTCGCGCCTCCAGCAGTTCCAGGGTGAACTTCTTCACTCAGAGCAGGGTTATTCAGGGATTTCGCCTGCAATAAGAATTGACATGCAGAAATTGAACTCGCTTTATGAATATGATTATACTTTTCTGCAGGGAGCATCTGACATGCTAAGGTTATCCGATATGTCCTCGCTTGATCTTTCGTCCCAACAGGATGTATCAAAGAGGCTGTCGGACCTTGAAGCAGCGGTGAAGACAATGAAGAATGCATGGGAGCAGCGGTTGCTTAAAGTTGAAGACATAAAACTTAATCCTGGGGGTGGAACTTAATGTTTGGTAAAAAATCAAGCAAGGTACCGTATTCTGGCGGAAGCGTGGTTGGATCGATAACGATAGCATGGGAAACACAGTTCAAGCAGGACAACGTAATGTGGAAGGTTCCCAGGCTGATCAGGCTTAACGACAACATTGTTGTCAGGGAGGATGAAATCGCGGTCTTCTTCCGAGATGGAAAGGTACTTACATATTTTGACCAGCCAAACAGGTATGCGCTTACGGATTTCAATGCGCCTGTTGTAGGGAAGCTTCTCAAGTTTTTCTCCGGGGTGCAGCAACAAGCCGAGGTATATTATCTGCAACGCAGGTTCCTTGACGGCAAATTCGGAAGCCAGGAGCCGTATCAGTTTGCAGATCCGACGTTCGGCGTGGTCAATCTGAGGGTGTTTGGTAATTATAGATGGAGGATATCCGATCCTGCTAACTTCATAACACAGTTCGTAGGTACATTCAATGCCGAGACTTCGCAGGATGTGGAGGACAGGTTGAGAGAACAGGTCGTAGTCCTTCTGTACACTGCCCTTGGCCAGATGAAGGAAAAAGGGCTCAAAATTACAGATCTCGCAGCTAACCTGACCACGATCGAGCAAGTAGTCCTAGGGCTTGCGCCAGATCACTTCCGCCAGTATGGCGTTGAGATTAACAAGATCCAGGGAATCAACATATCCCTTCCGGATGAGGTTCAGAAGGCTATCGATACCAGGTCTGATATGTCAGTACTTGGCGTTAACTATATCCAGTACCAGGCCGGTCAGGCAATGGTCGATGCCGCCAAGAACCCCACGGGAGTTGCCGGTGCGGGTGCCGGGCTTGGCGTAGGCCTCGGCGCAGGCGCTGGAATGGGTTACGGCATGTCAGGACAGATGATGTCAGGAATGCAGCAGCAACCAACCAAGGCATGCCCCAAATGTGGATCAATGGTTCCAGCCAATGCCGCATTCTGTCCGAACTGCGGCGCTTCCATGACCCCCGCCACAGTACCCTGCCCGAAATGCGGCACTCAGGTCCCAGTAGGAACTAAGTTCTGTCCAAATTGTGGAAACAATATGTCCCAGCCTGCAACGAAGAAATGCCCTTCGTGCGGCACGGAAGTTTCTTCTAATGCCAAGTTCTGCCCGAACTGCGGCAAGCAGCTATAGGTGTTAAAAATGTATTGTAATAAATGCGGAGCAAGCATTCCCGACGATTCACTCTTCTGTCCGAAGTGTGGAGCAAAGCAGACTCCAGCAGCAAGCGGTGCACAGTCCAATTCAGCCACACAGCCAAAGGAGAACGTTATTGCGGCATCCGGAGTCACAGAGCTTAAGTGCCCTGGCTGTGGAGCCCCCATAAAACCCCAAATTGGGGAGATGCTGATAACATGCGAGTACTGCGGTGCAAGCATATCTCTGGCAAATGAGGGCTGGAAAAGCATAGAATCAAACACTATGCTTCCTCTCACTATAGAAAGCGAGGATAAGGTACTGCAGATCATAAAGGACTACATGGATCGTGGATTACTCCACCGGCACATGGAGGAGAAGTCTAAGAACGAGGGAGTGTACTTGAGCATCGTTCCTTACTGGATTGTACCAGTATCTGCGAGAACAAAATACACGGCAGTGGATGCTGGAGCAGAGATAGGAAAGGTGGCTGGCACGGCAATTCTTGCTGGCATCCTGGGAGGCGCAATGGGAGGCGGAGGACGGGGAGGATTTGGGTCCGGACTCCTGGATGGCACACTGATGGGAGGAGTAATGATGGGAGGATTTGGCGGAGGTGGCGGTGGTTCCATACGTGCGTATTCTCTCGACCAGAATTACAACTATCCTGTGGTTGCTGTAAAGGGTTTGCTGGACTATCAGCCAAAGAACTATGCCTTTAACCTGCAGGATCGAATTGTATTCGATGCATCGAAACTGCCCAAAGGTGTCAAGGTTCTTAACGGCGATGTTGGCGAGGATTCCGCCAAGTATGAGGCAAAGACGAATGTTGACCAGGTACAATCCCAAAAGGTTCACCAGCAGCATCATTCTGTGAGGAGCATCACAACAGAAGCAGATATCACCGATCCAGAGCTGCTTCACGTTCCGGTATGGTTCGCAAAGTTTGACTCGTCCGGCAAGAAAGTGGTTCTAGTGATCGATGGACATTCAGGGAAACTGATGAACAGCTTCGGATTGGACTAAAGATCATTTCCAGTTTTCTTATCTTCCTTCAAAACCAACTGGTGCCTGTTTCTGAAGCCGCTGAGTACTAGGAGGAAAGCGAGGATCATGAACATGAAATACTGCTTGGAAAGCTTTTTCCCGTTTGTTACCGGCTCTATCGAGCATGAGATTTTCATCTGATCCCTTCCTGTAGGGATACGATTATCAATGAATG
>JAJYZI010000032.1 GCA_021800105.1 Thermoplasmata archaeon | reverse complement strand
TTGAAGAGATAGATGCTCTCGCTGATCGGGTTTCGATCATAGATCATGGCCAGATCATGATAACCGGTACACCGCAGGAGCTTAAGGCATCGCTCAAGGGAGATGTCGTTACGGTGACTTTCAAGACGCAGGAAGACGCGAATACGATGAAAGGACTACCAAGTGCTGTTGAGGTGACAGATTCTGGACCAAACAGCGTAAGGATTAAGGTAGAAAATGCAGATAATTCCCTTCCTGACGTCATTAATTACATTTCATCGAATGGACTATCCACGATAAAACTGACGGTGCAGAAACCATCCCTTGACGAGGTCTTTCTCGAATATACGGGCAGAGACATCAGGGCCGAGGATCCTGGGGATGCAAGGAAGACTATGATGAATATGAGGAGGTTGAGAAGATGAGTGGTCTTGGCCCTCTTACAATGAGAGAACTAAAGAAATGGTACAGGAACCCAGTGTTCCTTATAACTGGGCTAATACAGCCATTCTTTTGGGTTGCCCTTTTCGGAAGCGCGTTTGATTTCACAAAACTGTTCGGCGGCTTCACCCCGCCAGGTATAAGCGTTACGTCTGAGGTAAAGCTAGCACTTGATGGTGCTCCTAATTACATTACCTACATTGTAGGTGGAGTCCTGACAGTAACGGGTCTCTTCACTGCAATGTTCGCAGGAACGAATATCATTTTTGACCGGAGACTCGGTCCAATGGGAAGGTTCCTGTCATCTCCAATAAGAAGAAGTTCCATTGTTTTATCCAAGATACTATCTGCGACATTCAGGATACTCCCACAGGCACTGATACTTATTGTGGCTGCGCTTGTAATTCCGAATGGACTTGTTTTCCAGAACGGCTTCAATGTATATGATGGCCTGGTGATCGTCGCGGCCGTCATTCTGGTATCGTTCATATTCGCATCTATTTTCAGCGTCATAGCAATAAGAATGACAAACATGAACTCGATATTTGGAATTGTCAACCTGGTCAATCTCCCTCTGATGTTTGTCAGTTATGCTATGTTTGCACCGGGAATGATGGCAACCTGGCTTGCGAATGTGGCCCAGTATAATCCTGTTTCCTGGTCAGCACAAGCCATGAGAACTGTCATAATATATGGAAATGCAACAACACTTTCGCAATGGACCCAAATCGGATGGTGGCTCGGCGGTCTTGCCATACTAGCGGTTGGACTGATCCTTTTCACCGCATATATGGCGGAGAAGGAGATAAGAGACTAACAACAATATATCCAGGAGGTATTCCGGGGACATGCGGGCACTGATAGTTGGAAGATTTCAGCCATTTCATAACGGCCACTTTGAAATAATAAAAAAGGTCCTTGAGAGCAATTCATCCGTCATTATTGGTATAGGTAGCGCTCAGTATTCTCACACGCTAAAAGATCCCTTTACTGCCGGAGAGAGGCATCTAATGATTTCAGAGACACTGGAAGAGGCAAAAATCAATAATTTCTATCTTGTACCTATAGAAGATGTGAACTCCAACCCGTTGTGGGTCGCACATGTTGAGGCGCTGACTCCAAGATTTGATATTGTATATACGAACAATTCACTAGTCAAGCGCCTTTTCAAGGAGAAGAACTATAAGGTTGAATCATTGAAACTCCTTAACAGATCAGACTGGTCCGGAACAAGGATCAGGGAAAGAATCATGAAAGGTGAAAATTGGGAGCAATACGTTCCTGTACCTGTGGCCCGAATTATCAAAGAGATAGATGGTCCGCAGAGGATACGTGATCTTTCTGTGTCCGACGGGGATTAACCGTAGAGCATGGCTTCTTGCACTTCAGCCGCCTTGATTACGTTATCCACAATAACATATTCATCGGGCTGATGGTAAGTCTCTTCCACCGATACGCCCCATACTACCGCATTTATTCCTCTTCGCCTGAAGAAAGCGGCACATGTTCCTCCGCCAATGCCAATGGCTTTTGCATCTTTTTTCAGGACACTCTTCACTGCCCTGCTCAGTTCATTATAGACCTCAGATGTCGTCTTTGTGTTTGGTGGAGCCTGTTCTTTCTGGTAAGGTGTTATTTCGATCTTGACTCTATTTGGCTGGGCAAATTTGAGCGCTTCCTCCCTAATATAGTCCATCACTGAATCAAGGTCGTAAACAGGAAGTATCCTGCAATCCAGATAGAAGGTGTCCTTTCCAGGTATGGTATTGATGTTATCCACATTCTTTTCATGCTTGGTTATCGAAAATGTTGATAAAGGATACTCAAAGGTCTTGTCAGAGGCGTTGAATTTTTCATGAAGGCTCTTTTCAATAGAAAGCATGAACATCATGCCAAGCTTTGACGCGTTGACAGCAAGATCGGGCCTGCTGGCATGCCCCTGCTTGCCACTAACGACAACTTTCAACCAGAGGATGCTCTTCTCTGCAACCTCAATTATATTTCCATCAACTGTTCCGGAATCAGGAACCACAATAAGGTCATCCTCATTAAAAATGCCAGTATCTAGAAGCTGTGCAATCCCATACTTACTGCCTGTTTCCTCGTCCGCAACAAATGCCAGACCAAGATTATATTTCATCTTCTCCTTTTGGAGGTTCTTAAGCATCAGGAGCGATGACACTATACCTTCGCCGTTGTCGGCGGATCCTCTTCCGTAGACTTTGTTACTTTCAATGCTTGCTGTAAACGGTGGTCTTGTCCAGAGATCAAGTGATCCTTCAGGGACAGTATCTATATGTGATATGAGCCATAAAGTACGTTCCTTATTGCCTACCTTCAGTGTGATATTGGGCCTTGAAAAACCATTCTCATCCTTGAAGTTATATCTGTTGTAGTTGGAGAAGCCCATCTCTTCGAGAATCTTGCAAATTTCATCTGCCTTTTTCGATTCCCCCTCACCTCCGGAAGCTGGTGAAATTGATTTTATCGGTATGAGCCTGCGGTAAATCCTGACTGCTGTCTCAAAATCTGTCTCAACTTGTGCTTTCATGGCAAGTTAAGCAATCGCTGAACGTATTTTAAGTTTTTATCAAATATTCCGTAGAGATTGAATCCATCCAAGTGCATGAGATAGTTGGCATTTTTCCTGGCCAAAAATAGGATTGATATCATATCTGCTGCCTCTTCAAGTTTTTAGGGAACAGATCCTTCTATTTCAAGTGGATCTATGTAAAAGCGGTGAATCTTTGGAGATTGGATCGAATTCTTTGCATCACGTTCCCACTATATTGCGATCAGGGACAGATTTAAAAGCTACAGAACCGCAGGATCGAATGTAAGTCGCCTGTCTCGATTGGTTGAGGCAAGTTATTTCATAATTATATATCGAAAGAAAATACCCAGTTGAAGATGATTAACAAGAAAAGCAGTGGAGGCGAATGGTACAACGAGATAATAGAAGCTGCATCGCTGGTAGACAAGCGATATCCGGTTAAGGGAATGAATGTTCTCCCACCCTACGGATTCAAGCTTGTAAGTCTGGTGGATGGAATTGTGAGGCAGGAAGTAAACTCGTATGGCTTCCAGGAATCGATGTTTCCATTGCTCATTTCTCGGGACCAGCTTTCCGTGGAGTTCGAGCACGTAAAGGGTTTCGAAGGCCAGGTATTCTGGGTTACCCGGGGCGGCATGGATCCGCTGGAAGTGGATCTGGCGTTAAGGCCTACAAGCGAGGCAGCCATGTACCCAATGTTCTCTTTGTGGATCAGGGCCCATACAGATCTGCCACTCAAACTTTTCCAAATAGTGACGACATACAGGTATGAAACAAAGCATACGAGGGCATTCATACGCGATCGTGAAATTCACTTTTTTGAAGCACACACCGCACATGTGGACATTGATGATTCCGAGCGCCAGATGGCAGAGTACATGAAAATAATGAAGAATATAACCCAGAAACTCTGCCTGCCTTATGTGATAAACAGAAGGCCCGAATGGGACAAATTTCCGGGTTCCCAGTATTCTCTCGCTTTCGATCTCATCTTGCCGAGCGGTCGCAGCCTTCAGATTGGAACTATTCACCAGTATGGCGAGAATTTCGCAAGGAATTACGATATACAGTATTCAGATCCTGCGGGAGAGAGGAAATTCGTTAGCCAGACCACCTATGGCATGAGCGGGAGGCTTGTAGCAGCAATCGTTTTCATGCATGGGGACGATAAGGGACTGATATTGCCGCCTGCAGTGGCCCCTGTACAATTTATCATTGTACCAATCCCCGGTGAGAATAAAAACCTCGACGCTTACTGCATCAAGCTGAAGGATCAGGTTAACTCCTTAGGCTACCGAGTTCATCTTGACAATAGGGAATCGTATACCCCGGGATTCAAATACAACGACTGGGAGATGAGGGGTGTTCCTTTCAGGATTGAGGTTGGTGCTCGTGAAGCGGAAGGCAATTTTATCACCCTAGTACCGAGAAATACGGGCAAGAGGAAGAAAGTTAATGCCAATGATTTGAAAGATGAACTGGCCAACGCGATTTCTAAAATGCAAGCCGATCTCCTCAGCTCAGCACAGAAAACTATGTCTGAATTGACTGTACAGGTAAGCGACCTTAAGAATGCCAAGACATCAACTGGAATGATAAGGTTGATGTGGTGCGGCAGAAAGGAGTGCGCCGACAAGATAGAAGAGGAGACTGAACTTTCTTGCCTTGGTTACCCGCAGGACGATCATGGTGAAGGAAAATGCGTGGTCTGCTCTCTGCCAGCAAAACCTGCATATTTCTCCAGGACTTATTGATTTCAGTGACCAAGAGAAAGCTCATAGCATTCGACATGGACGGTGTTCTGACAAAGCACCCAAGCAGCTGGTCGTTCGTGCATAAGTATTTCGGGGTGAACAATTCCATTAACCTCTCGCTATACAGATCCGGTAAGATTTCATACTCAACCTTCATAGCAGAAGATGTCAGGCTCTGGCTTTCCAAAAAGAATCCCATTAGCGGATCTGAGATCCTAAATCTCATGAAGCTAATACCACTGATGGATAACTTATACGCCGGACTGGAACTCCTCCGCAAAAGAGGATGCGTAATATCGATAGTCTCGGGAGGCCTTTCAAGCCTGTCGGATATTATTGCTCAAGGCTTCAGATTCGACAGAATCTACAGTAACGGCATTGATCTCGACTCGAAGGGAAATCTCGCTCCAGGCGGGAGGGTGGGTGTAGTCCCTGAGAAAAAGAATCTTGTAATCAAGGAAATGCAGGAAGATTTTGGAATTGGGGTCGATGACACGTTTTCCGTGGGAGACTCAGATTTTGATGTTTCAATGTTCGACGTATCCGCTTTCAAGGTTGCATTCAACCCGAGAAGCCCCATGCTTGTTTCGGCGGCCGATCTGATCGTATACTCACAGGATTTTCTGGATCTGGTTGAAAGGATTTCCCGGCGCATTGAGTGAAACCCTCCCACCCCTGAAGGTTGTGGGATTTCTTGCTCATAAATGTTAAATAACTTGTAATTATGTAAATCTGGATGCAGAAAATAGAATTGAATGAGAATCAGGGAAGAACACCTACCGGACTTGCATGCCTTGATTCCATCCTTAACGGAGGCCTTGAGCATGGAGTCATTACGGAAATTTTCGGGGAAGGGGGTTCCGGGAAGACAAATATATGCATGCAGTTCGCCATAAACAACGCATCATTGGGCAAGAAAGTATTCTACCTTGATTCTGAAGGCTTCTCAATTGAGCGCTTCAGGCAAATGTCTATTTCAAGAAGCGATATTTATGATAACATAGCCCTGTTCAGGTTGAACAGTCTTGAAGATCAGGAACTTTCGCTTATAAAGGTACAGAGACTCATGGAAAAAGTGAAGTCTCCCGGAGCACTTATTGTGGACTCATTCACGGAGTACTTCCGGCTTGAAACAGGTGGTGACTACCAGGCGAGGGTAGCTGGTTTCCAGAAGCAGCTCGGAACCATTCTTGCCATGATATCGGAGTACCATATCCCGGCTCTTGTGACAAACCAGATTTACCAGGATATCGATAAAGGCCAGCTCCAGCCATTTGGCGGTTACGTCATAGACCATTCCGTAAAGGCGATAATAAGGCTTGAGAAAAAAGAGGGTGGGCTCAGGAAGGCAATAGTCGAAAAACACAGGTCAATCGAGGAGGGTAGATCAGTGGTTTTTGCCATAACTGCAGAAGGCCTGGAATGCAGGTGAGTTGCAATGGGAGTTGATATTTCTGATATTGTAGCCAGGCATCCAACTTCTCTGAAGGATCACCGTGGGAGCATAGTTGCTATAGATTCATACAACGTGATATACCAGTTCCTGAGCAATATAAGGCAGCCTGACGGTACCCCGCTGATGGATTCTCAGGGGAGAATCACGTCTCATATTTCCGGCCTGTTCTACCGCTCTGTAACATTCATGGAAAATGGCATAAGGCCATTATATGTATTTGACGGAAAACCCAGCAGCCTCAAGGATCAGACCATTGCAGAAAGGAAGCTGATCAAGGAGAAGCATATCGCCGAACTTGAGGAGGCAAGGCAGTTGGGCGAGGAGGAACGAATCCGCTCTCTCTCCTCCAGGATAAATTACATTACACGTGAAATCATAGAAGATTCTGTTAGGCTACTAAAGCTAATGGGCATTCCTGTGATTATGGCCCCTTCTGAAGGAGAGGCGCAGGCATCTATCCTGAACCGTAATGGTCTTGTCAACGGTGTCGTGTCACAGGACTATGATTGCCTGCTTTTTGGCGCTAAGATTGTCTTCAGGAATTTTGTTTCAAGCGGAAGGAGAAAGATACCGGGAAAGAATTTCTACGTTAACATAGCCCCTGAATACCTGGATCTTGAGGAGACCCTGCACTTGAATGCGATAACACAGGAACAACTCATATCAATCGGTATCATGGTCGGGACAGACTTCAATAAGGGACTTGACAGAGTGGGAGCTAAAACTGCCCTCAACCTTATAAGGAAATATGGTAACATAAAGGAGGTCCTTAAGGCGAAGGACGCATATATAGAGAGGCTGGATGAAATCATCGACTTTTTTGTTAATCCGCCATCGATAGAGAAGCCGGAGATAAGATTCGAGAGACCGGATCAGGCTTCGCTTGTAAAGTACCTATGCGAAGAGAGATCTTTCTCTGAGGAAAGGATCCTTCCTTACGTGGAAAAGATAAGAGATTTTGCAGGATCCACTGCACAATCCAGACTGGAACACTTCTTCTGATCCGGGAGAATCATGGGGAGCTGTAGCCGAGATCCTTCATGGATTCCTCGAATTTACCGTAAATTGCCCTTGCCGGTTTAAGCATCTCTATGAGGACATCTCCCACTGCTGCTTTCAGATCTATCGGGTGAATCCTCTTTGCAACGTATTCGGCTTCCATCTCGTCGTAATCTGGATAAACGATATCACCACCCTTGTTTACTGGTCTGCTTATCATGAACTCTTTTCCATAATATGGGTAGATTATGTGTCTTGTAATATCCATCAGAGGATTCCCTTTCACCTCTCCCATGGGGCAGAAGGAACTGTTTAGCTTCCTCCTTATCGCTGATTCGGAATCAAAGAGGAAGATAGCCGAGTCGGGATCGCTCTTTGACATCTTCACTATTTCTCCTTCCGCGACAGCATCCATCCTGCCGGGGCCCTTAAGGCTGCCCAGAAGGGGCCCATGAATTGCAGAAACCTTTCTGATTCCCGATTTGTCCGCGATGTCGCGTTGCAGCATGTGTGCATGCCTCTGATCCATTCCACCCAGTGCAATGTCTACATTCATGACAGATATATCGGTGACCTGCATTATTGGATAGATAAACATGCTGAAGTCCTTCTCGGCGTCACCTTCCACCCTGCCCATTATGGGAAGAGCTCTCTTCAACCTGGGAAGGGAGGTGTGTTTCGCCAACCTGATAAGCGTCGTGAAATATTCGCCTGAATCTATCAAATCTGATGCCCAGATGAACTTAACCTTGTCGCTGAGCCCCATGGCACGCATGCCTTCCTTGAAAATTTTCCCGCTTTCCCTTATTGAATCTATGTTTCCTGAAAGCTTGTTATTGACGAAGGCATGCCAATCGGCAAGCAGGACCTGGAAATCCACGCCGAGCGATACGAGTTCATTGATCTTCTTGGGCCATAGCACGCCCGTTCCTAGGTGAGGTATGCCGGATGGTTCAAAGCCTATATAACCACGGGCGGAGGATAGCTTCATAGAAGACAGTTCCTGCTCAGTTACTACTTCGACCATGTTCCGCTTCAAGAGGTCAATCTGCTGCATGGATGCCGGAATTAAAGACTCACCTAATTAAGCTTTGCACACAGCCTTCCTTGAAGGAGCACCTGAAGCATTTTCCCGAGTTAGTGTGGTTCCTCACAGGAACACCGTAATTTCCCCTTATCTGTCTTGCTATTTCTAGAACAGCGCTCTTTATCCTGGGCGTGTTGTCTATCCTGAATGCCTGTTCCCTGTATCTAAGTACGCCATAAGGTATGATCTTGTCTGGATAGATTTCTTCAAGGATGATGAAATAGACGCCCATCTGTAACATGTGGCCTTCCCTCGGGCGATCGGCGTCGGTGGTCTTGTACTCATAAGGTATAACCTGCTTCCCCGACATTACCACCTTGTCCGGCTTACCCGTCAGGGAATATCTGTTTGACCGCAGAATTTTTCCTTCAGATATGAGGTCACCGTAGATCTGCGTTCCTTTAGGGATAGAATACCTGACTGAAGTCCTGAAAGATCTGTATGTCAGCACAACCACAATGCCGAATATAAGAATCAGGAGAAGAAGTACAAGAACGGACATCAGAATGCACCCATTACGTAAGCGAGTATCATGATTCCAATGACTGCAGCAATGATTACATAGGCGCGCGTGTTCATTCTCGACCTCCTTACCTTTGTCTCAAGGCGGCGATGCATAACTTTGCCCGTTGTCATTCTGGAATTCGCGTACCCGGATTTTCTGTAACCCTCTTTGTCCATGTACCAGGAAACGCTGCAGTACGAATATTCGGCTACTTCTGATGCGCTAACATCTTTTTCGGGCATTATCCATCAAGTATGTCGATCCGGATCTGCCCGTATGGCTCGTTCTGGTGAAGGGCGATCCTCTTCTCCTTCGCAAGGAAGAGCGAGTACTGGAAGAATGAGCTTTTTTCACCTTTTGAGAATCCCCAGACCTCATCCATCAGCATTGAGGAACCAAAATCGGCCATTAGCTGGAGAATTTTCATCTTCTCGACCTCTGGCTCCTCTGCGTTAAGCTCGACTATGATCTCCTCTATTGAACTTTCAGGTATCTCTTCCTTAATGCTCTGTGCCTGCTTCGTATAAGAAGGACGCTGATACAGGGATCTCATGCTCTCAAGCACTTCCAGCAGCATAATTTTCCTTTTCTCCTGATGATATATCCTCGGCTTCACCTGCACAAGTGCTTCGATTCCTGCAATGATTTCTTCCGCTGTTTCTACTTCCGCATCTTCCTGTATGTCGTCCTGTTTTATCAGGAGGTCTCTTGATTTCTCGAACAGGAACTTCCATGATTCGGCGATGAACCTGCCAGCCAATGAAAAGTTGGGGCTTGTTTCGTTCATGGAGTTTGCAAAAAGTTTCGTCAGTGCAATCAGGTCGATATCCCAGGGATCCATCTGGCCAGATTCGCATTTATTGACCACCTCAGTAACGACCCAGACAAACTCGTTAGGTGCCCTGTGCTTTTCCTCCTTTGCAAGTATTCTTCTGTACAGGCCTGTATCAAGATCGAGAAGGGTTCCCTGCACCGTTATACTCTGGAGAATCTCGTCGATCCTCATGGCTGCACTCCTCCTGTTTCGAAGTCCTTTGAATAGACTTCGCTGTTCTCCTCGTCCAGCGTCGTAACTCCTATCAGGTTGTCTGCATACTTCAGCATTGCTTTCTTCAGCGATACCATCAATACCTGCGAATATTTCGCATTCTCACTAAACATTTTCCCTATCCTCTCCGCATTTGCGCCGTCAAGAAACATATCTATCTCGTCCAGGTAATATACTGGGGAAGGCTTGATCCTCTGTACCGCCAGTATGAATGAAATTGCAGTCAGGCTTTTTTCTCCACCACTCAGCGCTTCTATCTTGCTGAAGGTGCTTCCCTTAGGCCTTGCTCGTATGTATAGATCAGAATTGAGCGGGTCGTTCATGTCTGAAAGATCCAGCCTGGCTTCTCCACCCTCGGACAGTATGGAATATATGGCCTGCATTGACTCATTTATCTTATAATAGAGATCAAGAAATACCGTTCTCTTCTTGCTATTTAGTTCCTCCATCATGCTTTCAAGAGTTGCCTTTTCTTCCTTGAGTCTGGCAGTCTTTTCCCTGAGCTCCTTAAGCCTTGCATCCTCTTCCTCATACTCTTTTATTGCAAGCTGGTTGACAGCACCGAGAGACTCAATCTCCCTGCGTAGTCCAGAGATTGTCCTCTTAATCTCAACAACAGACATTCCTGTCTCTATAGGAGAGAACTTGCATTCAGCGATCTGGGCATCAATCTGCTGTAACTTTTCATTTATTGCCTGTATGCGCAGCGAAGTATTCAGGCGATTATCTTCGTAGCTGCGGATCATGGCAGCCGCGGTTTCAACATTTCCGCGTAGCGTCTGAACCTCGATATTCAGTGAATTTATCCTGTCGTTGTACTCCTTCGCCTTCACGTTTAATTGCTGTTCGACAAGTTTGTTCTTTTCCAGATCCGACCGGATCGTTCGCATCCGTTCTTCAATTTCAAGGGAAGCTGCCCTCTTCGATTTTATCCGCATCTCATAATCTTCAATGGCGCTCTTCTGATCGGACAGGATCTTTTCCTGTATCCTCAGATCGGATGATACCATCGACAATGATGATGCAAGTGCTTCCTTTTCCTGCCTGAGTGTTGAGAGCGCTGATTCAAGTTCAGTCTCCTTTTCCATTGACTCAGGGGAGATTTCGGAAAGTTTTGCAGCAATTGCCTCTTTTTCCTTGTTCATGCTTTCTATCTCGGCATCGATCTGTGAACGCTCCTTCTGTATTGCGTTAACAGTTTCCTCCACCCTTTGCGAATCTGCTTTGACTGCGGACATTTCCTGCTTAATCTTGGCAAGTTCCGCAGAAGACCTGTCCCTTACCTCAATGTAAATGTCGACCTGGGAAGAACCAGATCCTATCTTCTTTGAACTTGATGAAAGCTGCGTTGTGACAAGATCAAGTTCAGATCTGTCAGCCTCAAGTTTTACCTTTAATTTTTCGAGTTCATCCGAAGCTTGGGACATTTGCTCTGATACTTCAATCGTCCGTCTTTCGGAAGTCTCCTCTTTCTTTTCTGAAAAACCCCCGGTTATTGCGCCACTTGCTTCGAAAATATCGCCTTCCAGGGTGACGAGGCGGACGCCACTCATGTGCTTTCTTGCGGTAGCTACGTCAGGCAGGATCAGGCAGTCCTGAAATGCGTACCATATGATGTTCTCATATTTTTTATCGTAACTGATGTTTTCAAAAACGTATCCTAGACTTTCCCCTGAATTTCTAACCATTATTGCCTTGGCCCTTGGTCTTCCATTGAGGATCTTGTTCATTGGCAGGAATGTTAGTTTTCCAGCTTTTTTGCGTTTAAGTACGTTTAGGCACTGCTCTGCGACAGAATCGTCCTCTACTACAACAGAAGTCAGGCGAGATCCTCCAGCTGCCCCGACTGCCATCTGGAACTTTGACTCATAGCTGACAAGATCCTTTACAAGACCGTGCACGCCTGTCAGTTCGCCAGAGGCCCTTGCCTCAAGAATCGCGGAATATGTCCTGGAGCTCTGCGATGATCTGGAAAGACTGGCTGAAAGTTTCTCGTATTCCTTCGTAAGTTCGACGATCTTCCGGTTCAGGTCATCCTTTTTCCTGTCACCTTCTGTGACCGCCTTCCTTAGATCCAGGTATCTCTTGTTTAGTTCGTCATAGGCTTTCTTGCTTCCGGATGCATCCTTCTCAACACTGTCTATCTTGTATTTTGCATCGTTGTACTGGAGCTGAACATCAGATTCTCTGCTTTCAAGGTGCCTGATATCTGAAAGGATCTTTTCCCTCTGTGCCATATGGTTTGATTCCCTACCGGAAACTTCAATTATCCGGGCATTGGCCTCAAGGATTCTTCTGTCAACGCTTTCCATTTCTTCCCTGTACTTTGAGAAAGCCTTAGAGCTTACTTTTGCGCTGCTTCTCAGGCGATCGAGTTCCTGGCTGCTCTCTGCTATCTTTTTTTCGTCATCCTTCATAGAATTGCGGAGCTTTTCCGTCTCTTTCTTCAGTTTCTCAATGTCCTTGACAAGAAATTCATTGTTCGAGGAAAGATCCTTGATCTTAGCCTCGAAAGATATGATATCGTCCTTGAGGTTGTCGAGATTGATACCCTCCTTGGCGTTCTCGAGCGTCAGGTCGCGAATGGCCTCAACAACTTTCTTGAGTTCATCCCCGCCAAACCTGTTCTTTTCCTCCTCGACGCTTATAATTGTGCTTTCAGTTTCCGCAATCTTCGACTGAAGTTCGGAGATCTTGTTCTTTGAGGCTGAGATCTGCTGGTCTATCTCCTGCAAGCTCTTCATATAGGCAGCCAGCTCCCGTTCTGCCGAGATATGGTCTATCCTTAGCAAAGTAGCCTCGTGTGACCCTATCTTTGCAGTGATCTCATTGTAGCGTTCTGCATTCTTTTTCTCTTCTGCCAGCTGGTCGGCCCGCCTTTGCGTCTCGTCAATAAGTATCTGTATTTTTGAGAGGTTGTCCTCTATGCCGTCAATATCGGTTTGTGCCTTGTCGATCTGCACGTTATAGTTTTCGATTCCTGCGATGGATTCAAGAAGTTTTCTTCTCTCTGTTCCCGTCATCTTGACTAGATTGTTAATGTCACCCTGAAGCACAAAACTGTAAGCATCCAGATAGATCTGGGCATTGTCAAGGATGGTCTCAACGTCACCCCTCTTTGCTTTCGCACCATTGATATAGTAAGTGCTCTTGCATTCCTGGCTGTCGTCAACAGATATCTCCCTTGTAATTCGTGTTTTTCGCTCCTCTTCAGGGAGAGATGAATCCTGCGAATCCATTACAATAGTGACTGAGCAGGTCGATCCCTGTTTTTTTCCTGGCGGTGCCTTATGGATCAGATCGGGCAGTCTATCAGCCCTTATTGCTTTGGAGGATCTTATCCCAAGGACGAAAAGCATCGCGTCACCGATGTTGCTCTTACCGCTCCCATTCGGGCCCGTTATTACAGTGAATCCGTCTCGAAACATTATTCTTTTCTTATTCCCGAATGACTTGAAGTTGTCCAGTTCCACAGATTCAATGATCATTTTGCACCCGTCTGACAAATGCCTGTTAACGCAAAAATCATAATGTATAGACGTATTTAAATATTTTCCATAGTTGTTAAGCTGAGACCAGAGTTCCTTGGCTTTGTTAAGAGCCAGCTACAATTATATATTGTCAGACAAATGCCGTTTAACATTAGCCTATCTTTGGTTCAATAGACAGAAAAGCATCGAAATAAAATAAAAACAATGCTGCCATTTCTGTAAATAATGTATACAATCTTATCCTCGGATCACCCCGAAATGTTGCGGATGATTTCCGATATAACGGGTTTACCTCATGATGCTTATAGAATGAGCGCAGGTCTTACCAGACTTAAGAGAAAGATGCAGCTGCATATCTTCAGGGAGGAGACCTTTGTTTTTCCATCATCAGAAGGGTCAGTACCACATGCTCTGATACTCGGACTGCTTACTGAGCATGCCGGAATGCTTAGGATGATAGACAAAATACTTTCTTATTTGAAGGATGATGATATAGAAAGGGCAATAGACCGACTTGCCGGACTGGATAGACTCCTGCTGATCCATTGTGAAAGAGAGGAAAAGGTAATCTACATGCGCCTTGTAGAGTCCGGAAGTATTCATGCAATAACGGAAAAGGCAAGGAAGAAGAGATTACCGAAAGACTGGAAGTGTGCTATTGCCTCAAAGTATGAAGGAAAGTGATCACATAATTAGCTGATTTTGCCCATAAATAAGGATAATATGCCACATCGCAATTGGCGGTATCAAATATGTCGGATGATTCTATCTATCAAAATATCAGGGATGATGCCTATGCTTACGGTATTGGAAAAACCCCTTTGTATTATTACAAAGGCTCAAACTTTTCCGTATATGGAAAGCTTGAATACAGGAATAAGTTCCATTCGATAAAGGACAGGGCTGCCTTCTTTATGATCGGATCAGCCCTGCGATCGGGCGCCCTTGATAAGAGCAAAGTCATAATAGAGGCAAGTTCCGGTAATACAGGAATTGCAATCGCAAGTATAGCCAAAGATCTTGGTTACAGGGCTAAGATATATGTTCCGAATGCATCGAGCGCCGAAACCAAGTCTGTTCTCCGCGATACTGGACAGGAGGTTGTAGAGGTATTTGACGAGGCCAGCAAGAGAAGTTCAATAAACATTGACTCCGCTGTTGCGCTCCTGAAGGAGGATATGGCCAGGAACCCGGGGAAATACGTAAACTTTGACCAGTATTCCAATGATACCAACACAAACGCCCATTTTTATACAACAGGACCGGAAGCTCTTCAGGCAGTGCCTGAGGGATTCACACATGTTGTTGTGTCTATAGGCACTGGCGGCACCCTGACCGGGCTCGCCAAGTACTTCAAGAAATACAGTCCTGAGACTAAGATCATAGGTATCATGCCGCAACCATATCATCACATCCAGGGTCTTAAGAATCTCAAGGTATCAAGGACACCTGAAATACTCACGAAAAACATGCGCCTGATAGACGAGTGGAGAGATATAGACGACAATACGGCAGAAAAGCAGTTTAAGGATATGATCCAGCTGGGCCTGTTCGTTGGTCTGTCATCTGCAGCAAATTTCTATTCCGCCATTAAGGTGGGCAAAGAGAATCCAGGGTCCAGGATTCTTACGGTATTTCCGGACAGTGCAGAGAAATACAGGGCGAACTTCATATCAAGAGGGCTCCTTACATCCGAAGAATATGACAGATATGCACCCCTTCTTGAAGTGAATCCAAAGGAATGCATAACCTTGAAATGATTTTCCTTGTGTTTATTTATTGAATACGGGTTTCCTCTTTTCCAGGAATGCCTGGACACCCTCCCTGCTGTCAGGGTTGCCGAATGCCATCCCGAATAGCTGCTTTTCTTCGTCATAACCCTCATCTGGTTTAGATCTGACAAGCGATTTTACGGCCTTTAGAGTAAACAAGGATTTCTGTCTTAACGCCAATGCAAGCTCTCTAGAACTCTGATCTGGATTGTCAGATACTTTAAGGAGTATTCCATAATTCAATGCCTCCTTCCCAGCAAGAACCTTGGATGTTCCGATGAGGTATAAGGCGTTCTGCTCTCCAACAAGTTCCTTGAGTCTCTGGGTTCCTCCCCAGCCTGGGATGATGCCGATGTTAAGTTCAGTAAGACCTAATTTTGCATCACCAGTTGCAATCCTGAAGTCGCATGCGAGAGCAAGTTCAAAACCACCTCCAAGAGCATAGCCCTTTATGCTTGCTATCACCGGTGCTTCATAAGATGAGATAAAGTCCATCACCGCGTGACCTTCTCTGGAGAATGAATAGGCTACTGTTTCCTTTAACCCTGCAAAATTCTTAATGTCTGCGCCGGCTGAGAATGCCCTTTCGCTTCCGGTGATGATGGTTATTATCGGCTTTACCGACATGCTAGCCCTGATTTCCTTCAGGGTCTCCAAATCGAGTGGATTCAGGTCAGACTTTCGCTGAATCCTGATTGTACGAATTCCGTCCTCTTCGTTGACAACTATGTTTTCGTAGTTCATGCCATGTTATTGGTAGAGGAATTATAAGCATTAAGGCTATAGAAGCTCCAAGGAGAGGGTATGTGCTCCACCTCCACCATGGCAGA
>JAJYZI010000089.1 GCA_021800105.1 Thermoplasmata archaeon | reverse complement strand
TCTGCGGATCTGAGAGGTTGTACCATTGCTGCAATAATAGAATCTTCACCATAAGTATGGGATCATAATTTGGTCTTCCACCCTTTTCCGTATCATTCTCATATAGATCTGACAATATTGGCCTTATCCGTTCGAAATCAATGCGATCCGATATTCCTGTGAGAGGATCACCAAGTGTTTCAATTTCCTTGTATAGTTCGGATAATCCGGTGTGGTAAAGGTTCATGGATATTGATCATGAGGTCATGAAAAAGGGTTTCGGTGGAGGTTTTTGGGATTTCTCTTATATAACTAATATCACTGGCATTATATACCTTTGTGAAGTAACACTTTATATATGATTCAGAAGAACAAAAAGATGATCATATTCGCTGTAATTGCGGTCATCATAGTTGCCGCTCCTTTGATATCATACTATGGGATTTCCCAGAGCCCTGTTCCCATAGCCGCACAAGACGGTTTCTCATCATTTTTGTGGAAAGGCAATTTCACGAACGAGCAATGCAACTTTTCTCACTTAAAGGGGCCGTTCTGGTTAACCCCTCAGAATTCCATCGCAACTATCTCATCCAAAGGCTTCCATAATTCAAGTTTCTATTTCAGAGTCTCGGGGTGGGAATGGCTGTCTCCCATTGGCCCATGCGTTCAGCTCTGCGTGGTGTCATCAGGCAACCTCACACCTAACCTTCATCCGAAGGATCTGGTGATAACCGAGTCTATTTCCGCTTACAGAAATGGCTCTCCATTTATTACCGATGCGAGACAAGATTGCAGTGATTTTTTAATGTCTCCTGTTCGTGCGGTTCGCTCCAACCTTTCAGTTGGACAGCCATCTACTAGCAGTTCCAGAATATTTGGAACGGGTACAACTTCGTGCGCTTTTGCATTTCGGAACGATACAGGACTCTCAAAATCTACTATGTTTCACTTTGGAGTTTTTCCTCTGAAAAATACGGGTTCTCCTAATCTAAGCTTCTCCATGATCAATAATAATTTACATTTCATTCCACAATCATACAACATTACATATCATGTCTATTTATCGGCATCGCTTACCGGGCTTTCTGAACCGGTATATGCAGGGGTGGAGTTGATCATTCAATATGTATAAAGAAAAAGTATCTAAGAGTCACAGGAAATTCGCAATATTTGTAAGCATTGAGATGATAGCTACGGCACTCATTATCATAGTGACTTCTGATTCTTACGCTCAGACTTCGGTTTTAGATCATCACTGGATCGGTTTCAACGGGAAATCAGACAATCTACATGTCAACAAGCGTGGGGAAGTCTCGAAACCTAATTCTAATCCAACACTGTTACAAAACACCTACTTGTCCAGTGAAAGTGATTGCTGTTACTTCAAGCCTTATGACGATCAAAATTCCATTTCGTTGGCGATAGCGTCGAGCTTTCAGCCTAATAAAGAGCAGAATTTCTCTTTTGGAGAAGCCTGTGTTAGTGGAAATGTTCAATTATATGTCCGCTAAGGTGATATTTCAATCATCTTCTCTATAACAGGAATATTATGTTCGAGCAAGCTCTTCTATGGCTGCGGGCGACTTGTCACCATGTCAAAAGCAAATTTAGTATGCTTTCACAAATTTTGTGTTAAAATGCATTTATTGCCTACTGTTCTGTTAGAATGACTTATTAAGTTTTCCTCGCTTTCAATAGAGATGAAAACAATAGCGATTGTTGGTGGAGGCAGTGGCGGAGTGAGTGCGGCTAATCATATGGCCTATAAGCTTAAGAGTGAAATCAAGGAAGGTAAAGTGAAGTTGATACTTGTGGAAGGAAGCACAAGGCATTATTATCAGCCTGGTTTTTTGGAAATAGTATTTGACCTTATGAGTCCTCAGAGCACTTACAAGAATGAAAAGAGGGTTTTGACAGACGGGATTACATTGGTGGAAGAATATGCAACCAGGATAGATCTTGATAAACAGATCATATCGACTGAGAAGCAAAATATTCCTTACGATTATATAGTAATAGCGACAGGCGCATCATACAACTATGAAGCTGTCCCAGGTCTAAAAGAAGGCACGCACAACTTTTACAGCATGGAGGGCGCAATTGAGCTCAAGAACGCCCTGAATCACTTTAACGCAGGAAAGGTAGTTGTAGGCGTTGCGTCTATGCCGTACAAATGCACACCAGCACCACTGGAAGCCGTGTTTTTACTTAACGATTATTTCACAAAGAGGGGAATCCGTGACAAGGTTGAGATTGAGTACATGTATCCAATGCCCATGACTTTCCCTGACAAGGGAATTTCTGAAATAACACTAGATATGTTTTCGAAGAAGGGCATTAAAAGCAATCTGGGCTTCCAGCTGAAATCCGTTGATGTCGAGAAACATGAACTTGTTGATCAAAGCGGAAAACGCAGTGCATTTGATCTTGCAATAATAACTCCACCCCACAAAGGCAACAAGTTGATTCAAAATTCAGGAATAGGTGATAAAATGGGATGGGTAATGGTGGACAACTTCACTTTAAGCATAAAGGGCCATGAAAATGCATACGCCATCGGGGATTCAACGAATCTCCAGGTCTCAAAGGCTGGATCGGTTGCAGATGCAGAAGCAATAGTTGTCTCAGACAGGATAAGTCAATCAGTTAATGGGGAAAATCCAGTATCAGTCTATGACGGAAGCGGAGGAGCACTTATGATAACAGGATTAGGGACAGCTTCGATGATCACTTCCAGTTATACTCAGAGGCCGGTATTTATGCCGGAAAGTTACTCATTCTACTGGCTTAAGCTGATCTATAACAACGTATATTGGAACATGACTGCGAAGCCTGTTTTGAACGGGGTGATACAATGACGAGCAACATATCTGAAATGTTGAATGAAAAATTCTCTGACCCGGCTGCAAGCGCGCAGCTCGAATCAATTATGGAAAACCTGAGCACCGTTTCAGGCTCTTTGCAATGGATAAAGTCACTTCATGATACGGGCATGACAGAGTCCCTCAAGGGTTTGGTATATCTAATTGCAAATCTGAGGAGTGTCCTGACAGAGGATATGCTGAACGGGATAGCATCTATGCTTAATTCTATCCTCGAGATTCTCTCCAAGGTTTCTGACCCGCAAGTACTTGAGGGCCTTGTCTCACTTCTTGATGGGATTTCTTCCGGGAAGCTTTCAAAGGAACCTAGAATCCATGGGACTTTCAGTCTTCTCGGAGAACTCAAAGATCCGGAAGTAGAAGCTGGGCTTGCAGTTGCTATCAATATGCTAAAAGGTCTTGGGAAAATAGGCAAGCATTGAGTTCCAGACCTTTATAAAATATCTAATTTTTTTATTTCTTCAAGATTTGCATTCTAAATGTTCTTTTATATTTGCTAATTTTGAAAGTTCCTCCTCTTGTTCAGGAAGAAGTTTTAGAATTTGCATTATAAGGGGAAAGCCACTCTTGTTGAGAGAATAGTAAATCCACTGGGCGTTTCTTCTTTCTTTCACCAAACCG
>JAJYZI010000031.1 GCA_021800105.1 Thermoplasmata archaeon | reverse complement strand
CATGATGGATGATATCATACTGAAATAAAACATATCTTGTAATCCACCTTTTAAAGGGCAAGTGCTACTGTTTTCTGTAAGGTAACGTCTTGGCTTTCAGGATGAAGCTATGAATTCTCCCGGATGTCTTAATCTATAAGCTAAAGAAAAGGTGAGAATAATATTATGAAAAGCATACTGCATATAATGTTAGTCTTCAACACATTGACCAGACGGCTGGAGGAATTAAGGCCCAGGGATGGACGAAGATTGAAGATATTCGTCTGCGGACCTACTGTTTATGATTATATTCATGTAGGCAACGGCAGGACATTTGTTTTCTTTGATGCGGCAGTCAAGTATCTTAGATACCGAGGATATTCTGTGTTCTATTTACAGAATATAACTGACCTGGATGACAAGATAATCAACAGGGGAAAAGAAACAGGTACAGAACCGTCGGTGCTTGCAAGAAAGTTTTTCGAAGCATATTTGGCCGATTTGACGAAGGTGCATGCAGATGCCGTCTCCTACTACGCATTTGCAACAGATTATATTCGTGAAATTGCGAGCCAAGTAAGAAGGCTGCTACGGATTGGCGCTGCTTACGTTGCAAACGATGGCGTATACTTTGATATTTCAAGCTTTAAGGATTATGGCAAACTTTCTGGACAGAGACTTGACCAGATAATGCATATGGTAAGACATGAGATGAGCTCATCTAAACGGAATCCTGAGGATTTTGCATTGTGGAAATTCACCGACGCCAGTGAGGATGGCTGGAATTATAAGTGGGGACATGGAAGACCGGGCTGGCACATTGAAGATACGGCAATAACTGAGGAGATGCTGGGCAGGACTTACGATATACATGGAGGAGGCACGGATTTGATATTCCCTCACCACGAGGGTGAAATTGCGATTATGCGGACCCTTTCAGGAAACAGGAGGCTGGCAAGGTACTGGATTCACACAGGGATGCTTAACATTTCCGACAAAAAGATGGCAAAATCAGAGGGAAATATGGTCAGTCTGAGGGACGCGGCTGAGAAATACGGTGGAAACAATCTTAGATTATTTTTCCTAAGTGCGGGTTACAGATCTGAACTCCTTTTTGATGAGTCAACATTGCATGAGGCTGCCCAGAACCTAAGCAAGATACAGTCTCTTTATGACAGGTTGAAACAAAAGGATTCATTTGGCTCTGCTAGCATTGATGTTCCAGAGTACAAGAATAAGCTAGTCACAGCTATTGATAAGGATTTTGATTTCCGGTCGGGCATAATGAACTTACTGGAGTTTGTAAACAAGGTGAACACTGAATTTAACAATCTTTCGGAGAATGCTTGCAAGCAGTGTCTCGACTTCCTCCTGGAGGTCGACTTGTTCCTGTGCATACTCAATCGATCTTCCAGCCATGAGAAATATGATCGTATCATAGATATGATCCTTGAAATCCGGAATATGTTGAGAAGGAGAAAGGAGTTTGAGCAATCCGATAAGATAAGATCAATGCTATCAGAAGCAGGGGTTGAGATAGAAGATACGGGAGACAAAGTGACATGGAGGTTGAAGCAGTGACGAAAGCATGGATCATAGTTGACATGGTAAACGACTTTGTCACTGGAAAGTTTGGATCTGAAGCAGCATTTGCAGCGGCAAAGAATACGGGAAAAGCCCTTTCTAAGGTCGCCGATAAGATCGCCATAGTTTTCACGTTAGATACGCATGTACCTGATGATCCAGAATTCAAGGTATGGGGGGAGCACTGCCTGATTGGGACGAAGGCCTCAGAACTTGATCCAAATGTTTCAGGTTACGAAGGCTTCAGGATCAGAAAGCGAAGGTATGACTCCTTCCTGGATACAGATCTCGACCCTTATCTCAGAATGCACAATGTAACCGATCTCTACATATCAGGAGTTAGTACAGATATTTGCGTCGCACACACTGTCGCAGGCGCATTCTTTCGCTACTACAACATTACGGTTGTTAAGGATCTTTGCGCAAGCATTGATCCTTCGGACCACTCAAAGGCACTGAAGTCAATGAAGAAGTATTATGGAGCAAGAATCATTAACCTTAACAAGTTCCTGACGGAAGTCGAATAAATGAAATTTAATGTTGCGACTGAAGCTGAAGTGCTTTCCGCTGAAAACAGTGATGTATATTTTAAGCGATCGCTTTCTTTCCTGAAAAACAAGAAGTTCAACGATGACGTGGTAGCCGAAGTTACTGTCTCGTCATTCGAGAACCCATGGATAACCTTCACAGGCCTGGACGATGTCCTTACCCTTATGGAGGGGCGTGTTAAGGATCTTTATGCAATACCTGAAGGAACAGTAATACCTTACAGGGATTTTAAGGGAATTCCCGCACCTTTTATTTCCATTCACGGAAAATACAGGAACTTCGGTGAACATGAAACTTCATTGCTGGGTTTTATCTGCCAGTCGTCTGGTATATCGACTCTTTCATCCAAAGTAAAGATAGCTGCCGGTGAAAAGCCCGTGTATTCATTCGGGATACGAAGGATGAACCCTTTCATTGCACCGATGATTGACAGGGCAGCCTATATTGGGGGTGCTGATGGTGTATCTGGGATCAAAAGCGGTAAGATACTTGGTCTTGAACCTGTTGGCACAATGCCTCATGCAATTTCCCTTCTTCTTGGCGATGAGGAGGCATGGAAGGCAGTTGCCTCGGGCACAAAGAGGGGCCCGGTTACGGTCCTTATAGATACCTACGATGATGAAAAGTTTGCCGCAATAAAAGCCGCGGAGCTTTTGCCGAATCTGGATTACGTCCGCCTTGACACACCATCATCAAGACGCGGAAATTTTGCAAATATAGTCAGAGAAGTGAGATGGGAGCTGGATCTGAGAGGACATGAAAGAGTCAGGATAATGGTTTCAGGCGGATTGAAAGAAACCGACATAATGGAATTATCCGATGCTGGGGCAGATGCCTTCGGAGTTGGAACTTCAATCGCGTCAGGAAAGACGGTTGACTTTGCTATGGATATAGTTGAGATTGCAGAACAACCAAAGACAAAGAAGGGAAAACTGTCTGGGGCCAAGCATGTGATGAGATGCAGTAACTGCGGCAAGGTCGAAGTTCTCCCGGCTTCAAAGGTCGATGATCTGTGTCAGTGCGGTGGTAAGCTCAAGGATATAATGGTTCAGTACATCAAGGACGGAAAGGTAATAAGGAGAGAAAAGCCGGCCGATGCAAGGGCAAGGGCTTTAGACTTTTTGAAAAAGTATTTTGTGAAATTACCGAGCTAGTTCTGGCTGCAATTAATCTTATATTCTTATGCCATTCATATTCCATGAAAGCTGCTATAATGGAAGGTATAAATGGAAAGATACATAGCACCAATATACAGGATCCTGAACCTGCTGATGATGAAATCGTAATCAGACAGAACCTTACTGGAATATGTTATCGTGATCTTTTAACACACGATGGTTTCTTTCCAAGGGCTAAGTTTCCAATTGTTCCAGGACATGAAGTTTCAGGAATAGTGGCTAAAACAGGAAAGTCAGTCAAGAAAATCAAGGTAGGAGACAGAGTTGCTTCACTGATCTATATACCATGCGGAAAGTGCGAGTACTGCAGAAGTGGCAGGGAAAATTTATGCCCAAACAAGCAGACGCTTGGCGAGACTGTACAGGGCTCATATGCCGATATGGTAAAGGTTCCGGAACGATGTGTGGTGAGAGTTCCTCCTGCAGTGCCGGAAGAGCTTGCAACGATCAGCGCATGTGTAACAGGAATGGTCTATCATGCCCTTTCTGTATCCGGTCAGATACTTCCTGGTGAAAATGTTCTTGTGACAGGTGCAGGAGGAGGTGTTGGAGTTCACGCCGTTCAGGTTGCAAAAGCTCTTGGAGCAACTGTCTTTGCTTACACAAGCTCAAAGTGGAAAGCTGAAAAACTTCAGGAGATTGGAGTAGATCATGTTCTTCTGAGTGATGAATTCGATCGCGAGGTCAAGAGCTTTCCCGGCGGCGGGATTGATCTTGCCCTTGATACTGTAGGGCTCCCTACATTTTCCCGCAGCCTAAGGTCGCTTAAGTTTGGGGGCAGGCTCGTCGTCATCGGAAATGTACAGCCGGTTCCTGTTGAGCTTCCTCTTGGTCTCATCATACTTAAGGGAAATAGGGTTGAGGGCAGCATAAGCTCAACAAGAGAAGATATGAAGAAAGCTCTTCAACTATCAGCTAAGGGCAGTATCAAGCCCGTCATCGCAGATAAAGTCGATCTTGATCATATTGAGGATGCTTATTCTATGATGAAGGAAAAGAGAAATCTTGGACGTGTTTTAATTGAACTGAAGCGATGATGCATTCGTTATGCTGATGTCACTTGAGTGATAGTCTTCAACTGTGTCCTTCATATGCCGCGAAAACAGAGGACTAATTCCGAAACTATCCAAGAAGGCAAAGAACTGACGAAAGCATTAATTACGGGCTTAAATTCCTGATTTGATTATATGGAAGAGCTCATCTGCAACATTGAATTTGATAAGGATGACGATAAGTATTACGCCAGGTTAAGAACCGAAATAGGCGGATTGAGAGAATTCACCGGAATAAGTTTTGAAGATGTTCTAAACCAGGTCATGGTGGAGCTCGAAGAAGAAATGTCCTGATAGTTTATTTGTGTGTCTGACTTAATTGTACCAAAAATAAATTATTATAACCGTTAATATACAACTACGCTTAAACTAACAATCCTTATTGTGGCATCATTATTATTAATGTTGCCTGCCTCGATTGCGGCCGCTCCAAGTGGAGGCGTTAGCATATCTACAGGAAGCTCCCCAGGCGTTACTGTTTCTTTACCGCATGGAGACCAGCTTAATTTTTCATATTCCTATCTTCTTGTTTATGCTGATATACAGTATAGCACAATGTTTGGCGATTTTGAACATACCGTCTTGTTTGGCGCAGATCTTAGGGATGTCAGCTGGCACATTTCGTTAAAGGGTGATACAACTTATTTCAATTCTTCTTTTCCTCTGGTCCCAACAACTTTGAGACCTATCGGCTTCGATGACAATCTCACAAACTTGACCACATCGCGCAGTCTTTCTGGGCTCAACGTAACACCAGAGGCTTCGCTCTCCGTGCAGATCAGCATTGACAACAATGTTTCTACCTCCATCTATGCGTATAACAACACAAATAGTGCAAATGCAGCTAACTTCACCAACCTGAGTGTTTCAACGCTCAGAATAGATAATTACATCACTATTGCAAAAATACCTCTAGCAAATATAATTCCTTACAACATTGTATTGCTGCAGAGCTTGAATGCAACAATTAACGACAGCAGAGGCAATTTTGTTGGATTTAGGGCAAACTCGGAGGATTTCCAACAGAACAGCTTCAATGGTTTCGCTATCGGTGCGTCGGAGGCAATTTCTCATTCGAGGGGGTTGTTATGGTGGCTTCCAAACTATACCTCAAATGGCCAGGTATACCCGCTGCATTTCAGCTTTCTGAGAACAGAAGGAGCACTCTATCTAGCGTTCCAGTTTCATGGCGTTTCATCAGGTACGGTTATAGTTCAGGACCCTTATCTCTCGGTTGTCAATGAAACAATCAACGGGATCAAGATCATAAACCAGCAGATCCACATGGCATTCGAGATCCTTCTACATAACATCGAGCTGGTTACAACCGGCTCTGTGATCGGGGTCCTGCTTGTGGGTGCTGCATATACCTCCTACAGGTCTAAGAAGTTCTAGGGCCCCAACAGATCTATTATCGCAGATGCCATAGTATCAAGGAAGCTCTGCTTGTATTTCTTCACAATGGTCAGAACTAGTTTTCTGTCTTCTAGTATCGGTGCCTCCGAGTCCTGACTCAGCACCTCGTCTGCTTTCATGGCATTAATCATTTCTGCGTAATCAGACTTCTTTTTCCATCTTTCGAATGCCCTTGTAGATGCTTTTCCTTCATGAGCAAGACAGTCAATGATTATTTCTCGTGATATACGACTTCTGAGAAAATATAAGATGACTCTCTCCTTCGGGTTCCCTGATATGTTTGAGAAGTATCTCAGAAGCTTGCCATCCTTCCGCTTGGATACCTTAAGTTCCTTCTCAAGTTGGTAAAGATGATACTCCAGCTGGCCGTTTGCAAGGCCCGATCTGCGCTGGAGTTCTCTGAAGTGTAAACCAGGGTTATCCTGTATTATTGAAAGCAAATCTGTCCTTGTGTCTGACTTGGCGAGCAATTTCAGTTTCCTCTTACTATCCCTGAATAAAACAATAGAAGAATGAGTAGATCGACAACAATGAATGCTGGAATTATTACAGCGCCAAGATAGGCAGGGAAAAACAGGTTTATGACTACAAACAGGTTTGTTAAAAGGATAAGTATAAAAGAAGCGGCAAGATATTTCAAAATACGCACACCTGCCCTTCTGGTCGCCCTCAATGTAACGACTATCATGAAAATTGAAAGCACGACTGAAACAGCGGCAATTGCTGCATAATATTCAAGCATAATACGTGAAAATAAATCAGCTAATTAATGTTCACGTATCTTTCAATATCCAAAAATGATGTTACATTATATGCCAGTAATCAAAGAGTGAAGCCGAGCTTGAGGAGTTCCCTTCTCACATCGCCAGGCAACGGTTCGTCAGAAATAGGTTCGAGTTTCTTTGATCCGGATGAACCTGACTTGCTCCTGAATGCATAAATTCCAGATTTCGCCGTTGCAATGTAAATCTGACCGGAGCCAAAAGCGGCTTTAATAAAGTCCTGAAGATACAAAGAAAGAAGCTCGCGGGGCGAGAACAGCCTTATAAATTGGATATTACGATTGAAATCCAGGAGATCATTCGTTACGTACATTATTCTTGAACCACCATTCATGGCCGCTTTAACCAGCTTTCCAGACTTGACCATGTCCCTGATTATAGAATCGAAAGTCTCCTGATCCTCCGAAGCCGTAAGGCGACAGTATCTCTCCCAGTCGATAAAACCAAACTTTTCCAGTGAACCGCGAACAGCTAGAACAGCCGCTTCCCTCTTCTTGAACTTCTCAGGAACAAAAACAAATCGCCTGGAGCTGTCTCTTGCTATTATAGATCTTGAATAAAGGGATTTCAATGTTGTTCCAATACCAAAGATATTCGTTCGCAGGTTCAGGATGATATCTTTTTCGGATATCCCGTTTGTCTCCATTATGAGTCGCAATATGCGCTGGTCACCCTCCGTGAGTTTTTTCTCCCTGAGCGTTCGGAATAGAGATGCGGATTCAAGGGTGCCCGAGACATTCAGGGAAAATGGACCTTTGAATGTGTATAGAACCCTAGATCTTATGTAACTGTTAAGCTGGATTGCCGAAATGCCCGAATAATATGCTTCAAGATCGTTTGAAAAGCCGAAGATTGTATTTTTCATGCTGTCGTAGATTGAATCGGTCTCCCCTCTGTTTTTGTACTCCCTGTAAGCGGCATATTGGATCAGTTTGTCCAATGGCAAATCAACGACAGCGATGTCGCCAATTGAGAATGCATTTCCTGTCACCCTTATTCCCGTCGACCTTGCGGCCTTCAGGATCAACTCGGGTGCGCTTTCATAGATGACAGTTGAGAACTTCTGCCTCTCGGCTAGGTTCACCAGGTAGCCTATAAGAGAAGTTGCGAAAGAGTCGTCATGAATGTTTCCTTCGGAAATTATGAGGGAATCCTCTTTGACTTCAAAGTTGAATGATCCGCCAATTATTCCTTTGTAGACGAAATGATAATCATACTCGCTGTCCTTTAAATCTGTCCGCATATAGAGAGATAATGGATCATTGGATGATATGACGATTCCTTCTGCAGGGTGCTCCACCGTTTTAACCTTCCCATAAAGCACTTCTCCATTCCTGTAGCTGCGTTCGGCCTTTATTTCCGCCTCGAGTCCAGTGGTATAAAACCAGAAAGCGTAGGAAAGCTCAGTGAGTGAAACGGGACCGAATTTTTCTATCAATACCTCAATTGCAGACTTTTTGTCAATGGGCTCCTTATCAACCATTATTGGGATTATCCTGCCTTCGCTATCCCTTCCCACCAGGCAGAAGAATTCTGCGTTCCGGAGCATCTGCAATACCACGCTCCTGTCCAGCCCGAGTGATTCCTGGATCAACTCTTCAGTATTGGATCCATTTCTTATTATCGTTAGGAATTCCCTCATGCTATTGTCTGGCTCCTCGTATCTCAAGGCATGAAGAGCCTCAACTAGCCAGGGCGCGGCATACGTTTTCTTGTGCCTGATAAAACGCCCACTGAAAACCGTCTTCTGGGCAATCATCTCAGTAAGTTTTTCTGGAGAAAATGAGTCCATCCTCGCATTGATCGACCATGTATCCAGTGCATAGCCATATTTGTCAAAATATTCTTCTACGTCCTTGACAGTTCCTTCCAGCCATAACAGCCTCGAAGAATGGACATCGCTTTTGCTTGTTGAAAGGAGAACTTCAAGATCACTGTGAAGAATATACTGCTTGGAGAAAACCGGTGTGACAAAATCCAGGTTAAGGATCTCTTCCTTTACCATCCTGTCGAGCAAGGGTTGAAGGGTCTCCTGAGCAACCGGGAACCTCAGCATGATTTCGTCAAAAGTGAGAGGACCTATCGATCCAAGCAGCAACTCAATTGCCCTCCTTATACTGAGTTCCTCGTCTTCATGGATTGCAACTATCTGGTTCCTGATAAAATGTACCTGGTCCTCCTGAACCTTTCGCCTTATTAGGTAGGCTGATTCAAGCCTGCTAATTGCAGATCGTACATCCCCTTCCTCGAGCCTTGTCGCTGTGCGGATTTCTCTCATCGTCTTATTGGAGCAGGCTTCGAGTACCATCTTTTCCTTCTCGTCAGGCGTAATGCTTGCCTCAAAGATATTTCGTATCATGTTATAGTACTGCATGCTTGTCCATTGTGTCCCACGCATGTAAACGGAAACTATGCTGTCGTTTTCGATTGTCTCCTCTATTGTATGCTTTATGTCCAGGTTTGTGTACGGAAATGGAGAGTTAAACCTGTTTCGCATCGGATCAACCGTGAGGAAATGATTGTAGAACGCTATAAGATCCGCAGGTGTGTTTATCTTCGGAATCTTGTTCAGGAAATAGTTCTCCACAATGTGTGGGTCCCTGAACATGAAGGAAATCTCCCCCCCAGAATATATCTTGTCAAGGATCTTGCCCTGCAGCTCCTTCAGGAGCTTGGAGCGATCCTCCATAAGTACGATATCAGAAATACCGGCAAGGATGAGACCGTATGAGAATGGGCTGCTCTCCGTACTGTAATTAAGAACGTCATACCTGTCCTTCTTTATAACGTCATCAACATATTTCAGTGCACGAGGAACATCCATCATGTCATTCATTATTTCATGAAAGGTTTCCTTTATAACAGGGAAGGATTCCATTGAACCAAGAGTTCGCAGCACTTTATCGCTCCGCAGTTGCTGCCTTACAACGGAGATGTCAAAACCCTTGTATTTCCTGAGAACCATGAGGGATCGGGTTGCACAATGCCTGAATCTCTGCTTGAACACCTCAGTATTGATTATTGATCTTCTTACCAGATCAGAAAAATCAGATTTCTTTATGAGCTTGATCTGTTCCTGAATCGGAATCTTCTGGTTCGTGGTAAGCATGAAGCCGTCATCGGTTACGGTGATTCTTGTGTTAACAGAGTAGTTATTAGAGATGGCTTGAGCAATGCCTCTGGACAACGCATCGTTTACCCTTCTACCTAACGGCACATGATAAATAGCGTTGTACAGTTTAGCGTTGTCAATGTACCCTTCAACCAGAAGCCAGTCGTTAGTCGGCATTCCAAAAGCACCCTGTGATCTGATATAGGATACTATACTCCTTGCCCCTTGCGGATCTAAGCGATAATTATCAACCAGCCAAGATTCAACATCCTCTTTCTTTGATATCCTGCGGGATACTTCCTCCCTGAATTTTCCAACCAATACACCAAGGTCATAGCTTCGTGGAAGCATTTCTCCTGTCCATGAAGGTACAGTAGGCCTCATTCCTGATGCGTCCTTGACTATCACACGGTTCCTTCTTGTGCTCAGGTACATGTGGATCTTGGCGCCAAGAACAAAGACGTCCCCCGGCTTCAGCCTCTCGACAAACTTGTCGCTGAGCTGCCCCAGGTGCTTTCCAGCCTCATTGATGACCTGATAATCTGCCTCTTCAGGGATAGTACCGACATTCATGAAAAAGATCATTCTTGAGCTTTTCTTCTTGCCGAACTTTCCGTCTTGCTCGTCAAACCATATTTTTGAATAAATTGTCTGATCCTCGACTTGCCCACCGAGGTACTTCAGCGTATTTATGTAATCATCATGGTCGAGCGTGTGATAACTGAATGATCTTCTCAGGACCTGATAAGCCTCTTCAACGTCCCATGCCTTCTCCAGTGACATGCCGACGATGACCTGAGATAGAACATCTAAAGAATTGGTAGGAATAGTAACTCGATCTATCTCCTTATCATATGCTGCTTTCGTTAACACAGCACATTCTACCAGGTCATCGAGCTCAAAGACCACGAACCTGCCTTTCGAGAGTACATCGAGTCCATGACCGGATCTACCAATCCTCTGCAGACCTTTGGAAACAGACTTTGGGCTTCCTATCTGGATCACCAGGTCTATGAATCCTATGTCTATGCCAAGCTCGAGCGAGGTGGACGTAATAACACACTGGAGTTCACCACTCTTCAGCCTAGATTCTACATCGATTCTTGTTTCCTTGCCGAGAGAGGAGTGATGCGCCTCTATACTTTCTATTCCACGTGCCTTAAGCCGCATTGCAACATGTTCTGTACCGCTTCTTGTGTTTGTGAAGATAAGCGTCGTACGATGCTGCTTTATGAGGTCCGTCAGGATCGAATACATGCGCTCATTTGCAACCTCATAGCTGACCTTTGTAAGATCGTCCACCGGTGTCAGGACCTTCAGATCCAGTGATTTTTTTGTATCGGCTTCTATGATTGAAACTTCCCTCGCCTTAATATCATCGTAACCACAAAGATAGTTGGCAATGAGTTCTAATGGAGCTTGGGTTGCTGAAAGTCCAATTCTGACAACATTTCCCGTTATAGCTTCAAGTCTCTCAAGATTGGCCGATAACAGGGTGCCTCTCTTGTTCGCCGATATTTCGTGGATTTCGTCTATTATCACATACTTGATGCCCTTCAGATGCTCCCTGAACTTCGGTGCAGTGAGGGACAACGTAAAGGATTCAGGCGTTGTTATAAGGATATGCGGTGGTTTGCGGAGCATCTTCTGTCTCTCGCTCTGTGATGTATCTCCAGACCTTACACCGACCCTTATCTTTGGAAAGTCGTTCCCTCTGCTCTTTGCGAGATCATCGATTTCCTTCAGCGGTTCTTTGAGGTTCCTGTCAATATCGTTTGCTAGAGCCTTCAAGGGGCTTATGTAAAGGCAGAAAACTGAATCCTTTATTTCCCCATGTCTTGATTGTATGAAGAGTTCATTTAGTACTGCAAGAAAAGCTGAGAGCGTCTTGCCAGTGCCAGTAGGGCTTGAAACTAATACGCTTTTTCCTGAGTGTATAAGTGGAATCGCTTTTCTCTGTGGATCTGAAAGTCCGTCGTATTTATTATTGAACCACTCTGAAATAAGGGGATCGAGAAAAGGTAACTCCTTCTCTACTCTAAACAACTTTTCCTCGGTTTGTTCCATCTGGCTGAATCCTTTTATTAGGTCAAGAGAATATATAAAGTGTTGCCTATTAATACAATAAAAAAAATCGGCTGAGTTCAAATTAGGAAATGGCTACTGTTAATTTGGCTTTAATTAAAAACGATTTTCGTAAATGTAGAGGGTAAAGCATTAAGGTCAGAACCTTTACAAAAGCTCTTCTAAGTACAAAGCCCAGGCAAACACTAAAACCTAATTCTTAGACTAATACCGTTCTGGGACGGCTATAATAGTATATTAGGGGCTCACATATCTATACTAAGGTGTATAAATGACAAACCTAATAATTGAACATGAGTGGAAAGAGAAGAACAAGGACGCAGCCTTCAAGGTTGTTGGCAGTATTATAGACATGCAGAAGAACAGCAAGCTTCCTCAGGGATTCAAGCTGCTCTCGGTACAGGTTCTCGGAGACAAGAACAGGGCAATATGCAACTGGGAAGCACCAAGCAGGGATGCACTTCTAGGCCTAGTGAAGCAGGTTAACCCACCAACAAAGTACGAAGTTCACGAAGCTCAGAAAATATTCTGAGCCATTAATTTTTTAAATTAATCATTCTTAATAACAATTCAGGTCGTTCAAATGTTTTCAGACAACTCAGCTAAAAATGATCTTTATCTTGACGGTGAAGAGAAATTTGGCTACCTAGGCAGCAGGATGTACAATTTTACAAAGGCGAGCAAGACTATCAGGAACTTTTACAGGTTTGTAATCTCAGATCTTGGCAAACATTCCTTTCAGTCAATAATGGATGTTGGGTCCGGAAGAGGATATATCCTCAGCAAGATTGTGGAGATATCGCCTGAAATTAGCGCGGTCGGGGTTGATCCATCTCCATTTATGGTTAAGCTCTCGAATAAGCATTCAAAAAAGCTTGGGCTCTCTAAAAACCTTAGATTCGAGTTGGGTAGCAGCAGGGATATCCACGGTAATCAAGCATTTGACCTTATTATAACAACGCTTTCGTTCCATCACTGGAAGAACAAAGACGAAGCTATAGCTTTTTTAATGAAGCGGCTCAACCCTGGAGGATCGCTTCTGATATACGAGATCACAGATAATGGAAGCATAAACAGGAAATTTGTCCGGTCCCATCTTCTGAATAAGTCGGATTTCGAAAAAATTTCAAAGGAAATTGACATACCAGTCACGATTATCGAAGATGCAGGATTCATACGGGCAGAATTTTCTTCTGCTTAACCTGGATGTTGCAGCCAGAATCAGTCTTTCTGCCCTGAAAATTTTTTCCAGGCCGTCATTCCGCCGCTTAAATGTGAAACGTCATTGAAGCCATTCTTTATCAGAATTGTGGCAGCAGCCCTGCTTCTATGACCGGTTGCGCATACCAGAAAGAGCCTGTCAGTCTTGTTAATAGAAGACAGTTCATGTTTTATCGTGCCCAGCGGAACGTGAGTGGCGGATTTGATGTGATTGTGATTAAACTCCATCGCAGTTCGAACATCTATTACTTTTGAACCTGGCTCGCTGATCTTCTTGGCGAACTCCTCGGGATTGTATTCCTTGAGACCTTTTGGGGTTACAAAATAACTTAAGAATGGCATAAGCACACATAGTTATTTCTTGATATTACCTTTTGTCATATTTAGGATGATATTTGTTCATCAAAAACCTGCCGCTATTAAATACCAGAAGCATCAAGATGCCTGATATCATGGGGAAGACAGGCGAAACCCTGCCTTAGCGAGATTCTTCACAATGATCATGCTTTCCTCCCTGCCTATTCTGAAGTCGGAAAGGACATCCGAATAGAAAGCAAGACACTTATCATAATCGTCATAATTAACCGGCTTGGGTATACCATCTTTTCCACCGAGGGCAAAAGAAAATTTTAAAGGATCTTTGAAGGATGGCTCTGAACCATATACTATCTCTGCAAGATACGAGATTGCCCTGATTGTTGAATTGCCTACTCCATGCATCATGAACAATTCACCAAAGTCAGAAGGTGAGTATTCATAAATTTCGCGCAACTTGTTCCAGTCGACTCGATGATTAAGATCCAGCACCTTCTCGTTCTCTGGATATAGGGTCATCTGTTTCCTGTCACCAAAAATATGCCTGTATCTCATCGGGTTATCCCTCACTAAATCCAGCATATCTCTCCTGTTCTCGTCGCTTAGTCGGGTGGATAAGTCAAGAACACTTTCTTCCCGCTTTGTTGACGAAATGCCTGCCCGGCCGTCGTCTATCATGTTTACAGCAGTCTTATAAAGCCAGTGGTATCTTCTTGCCAGTCTAGTCTCTTGATTCATGCCCTGTTGGATTATCGCCCATCTAGATTGTTCATCCAAGACAATGAAATGCATATAGAGATCATAGCTGTCCTGGAGTAGGTTCTGATCAACCCTTGCGATAGTTTTTGCAGAATTTAATACATTGGAAATTTTTGACTCGTTTATAAAACCTGAGGCAACAGAGCTCAATGCCTCTGGACGAACTGATGACATCTTCTCACCTTTTCCGCCCAGTATCTTAAAAGGAGAGTCTTTTTTATTGCTATATTCCTTGAGGGCAGCCATGGTCGCAGTCGTTGTCCCGCTCGAATTCCAGTCAAAACCGATTGCAAGCGAAAAGGAATGGAACCAGAATGGATCTGAAAGCTTTTCAAGTAAATTAATGGTACCGAATTTTTCTACAATAAGCGTTGAAAGAATGCCTGAAAGCTGAATCATTCTCCTGAATAACTTCTCCGGAGGATGACCGTAATGAAGCGGAAGAATGGCTGATCCTATTCGCTGCATTAAAAAGGTAATCTGGTGCTGATATTATGCTTTGCTCTTGGGAGTTGGTTTTGGTGAGTCAGCAGAGGCGCTTTTTGTAGGTACCTTCTTGGTTTCTGAATAGTGGCATCTGCCACATGTAAATCGGTTCTCATGTTCAGCTAAAAACACACCGGGGCCACATCTTGGGCAGAATCTTCTTTTCCTTACAAGCTTATCATTTTCAACGACGTATAGCTCTCTTTTCATCATCTACTGTCCCTCTGCCTTCTTTTCCTTGAGGCCGTTTCTGAATAATTCATAGTCTGGTTCATAGAGCATTGCACTCTTCTTATCAGCATAAATCTTCGAATATCCAATTACTTCGTGCTTCCCTGTTTCCTGGATATTTCTATCCACAATCACGAGTTCTGGGTTAGCTGAAAAGTTCTTTGCTATGATCTCCTTTATTTTGATCCTGTTAGGTGTGGTCTCCTTACTAAAAGTTACTCTGTATCTGACTTCCTTCCTCTTCAACAGGGTGTTCTCTTTGACGCTTTCTATTTTTAATTCTGGCATTCTATTTCCATCCTCTCAAGCATGTTATTTACAATCAATTTAAGATGACTGTCAACCCTAAGGCATGCCATTCCGACGTCTGGTACGCCATAGGCAACCACCGTATTATCATCTGAATAATAAATTATTGGTAATACTGCAAGATCTTCCTCTCCATTTACCTCTATCCTTGCAGGTTTTTTTTGAGTAAATATATCTCTTATCAGGAAAAACAGGTCATGCGATATCGTTCCCGCTTCATTTTTAATTACAAAGGAACCTTCAATGTGGCTAAATGCAATTGATTCGGATCGCTTTGTCTTCAGATCCACAATTTGCAAAAAAGGGACTAATCCAGAAGCAACTATTCTCTCCGTCGTAACATCTCCTACAGAAACTACCCTGAATCCTGATCCTAGTGCGTTTAAATATTCCGGAGAGCACAAAATATGCTTTGTTGCTGAAATCTCAGCATTAATGGATGTGGAAACTTTGAACCTACATCCTGACTTTAATAGCATACATGCCAGCCAGTTTAATTCCTGCTTTCTGGGCTATAATAGATTCAGACGGTTCAGATACAAGAACGAATCCAGACCACTCCTCCGTCGTCTTTTCGCTACCGTGGATTGGGCATGTTTTTTCAATGGTAAGCAGTTTGCACTTCTTACACGCTCTTAATACTTCCTTCATCTTGCTTTCTCCTTCTTGACCTGGTTGAGCCATTCCACTTTGCCTAGCCCAAGTTGTTTCATCGTAAGCCCAATCTTGCTGTCCATTACAGATGATGATGCAAGGTTAAGGGATACTATCTTGACGCGAAGCTTGTCCCCCACCCTTATTTCACGCTTAGATTCCTTACCAACAATCCTCTGGTTGGTCAGGTCAATATCTATCCTGTCATCCATTATTTGACTCTTGTGTAAAAGACCCTCAAAAGGGCCAAACCGAATAAAAGCGCCAAATTCCTTTACTGAAGTGACAAAGCCATCCACAATTTCCTGCATTTCCGGAAGATATCCGAGTGCGTTATACTTAATAGATTGATAAACACCGCCGTCGCCATGAACAATGGTACCTTCGCCTATAGGTTCCACAGACAAAACTGATATAATGAAGGCTTTCTGGTTCTGGTAATTCTGCTCTTCAAGATCTATAAGACGACCCTCAATAGATGTTTTTGCTACATCTGAAACCGCTTTAAGATAATCTCCACTAAGCTTTTCGGGCGGTATTCTTGCAACATATTCTTTTTCTATGCTAACGTACATTAGAAATCCTCGTTCTGGGTATGGATGCCTGCCCGCCGTAGTAACGACAAGTAAAAGGCACTCCCCCATAATGCTTAATGTAATTATTAATTTTG
>JAJYZI010000088.1 GCA_021800105.1 Thermoplasmata archaeon | reverse complement strand
GTTGTCAGGGGAAACAGGTACAATGACGGTATACCTTTAAAAAAACTGTTTGAACTTGGAGCTGAGCAGATTGGGGAACCCAACCAGGCACACTGGACAGCTGTGGACGGCAGGGCACCAAAATACGATGGTGGCTTTGTTACAAGAATAGATCTCATTCCGCTTGGAATAGTGGTAAACAAGAACTGCAAGAGATTCTACGATGAAGGTGAGGATTTGTGGACAAAGAGGTATGTTCTATGGGGACACCTGGTCAGAGATCAACCCGATCAGGTAGCGTACGTCATAATAGACAGCAAAATGCTGGGCGAAACTCTAATGCCAATGTACAAGCCCTATTCGGGGAATACTCTTGGTGATTTGGCAGTAAAACTGGGGATATCACCGGAGAATCTAATAAAAACGGTAAATGAATTCAACGAACACGTACCTGAATCAGCTAAATATGATCTCATGCGGTTAGACGGCAGCAGCACCTCCGGCCTTGATCCGAATAAGTCAAACTGGAGTAGAAAAATAGACAAGCCGCCATATTACGCATGGCCTCTCAAGCCTGGAATCACTTTCACTTATTTGAGCGTCAAGATAAACACTAAATCTCAGATTTTCCTCAAATCAGGTGGATTGCTGGAGAATTTTTATGCTGCAGGCGAACTTACTTCAGGTAATGTTTATGGAAGGGGGTATGTAGGGGGAACCGGCCTTGTAATAGGAAGTGTAACCGGAATTACCGCTGGAAAGGAGGCGATGCAGGATGCCTGAGGTTTCCATGTTTGTTTCGAAAATAGAAGAGGCAGAGCGTCAGTATATGATATGCAATGCCTGCAGGCACTGTGAAGGATTTTGCCCCGTGTGGGACGCAATGGAAAGAAGGAATTTTTTTGAGGCCAAAGATATCAAGTTCTTCTCTTATTTATGTCATGATTGCAGAGACTGCTTCTATGCATGCCCTTACAGCGAACCGCATGAATTCGGATTAAATATACCGAAACTTAACAGTACGATAAGGTACCAGATACACGCTGAGAACGCATGGCCAGCTGCTGCATCGTCTATCTTCAGCAGGAGTTACCTTTCGGCGACAGTCGTATATCTAATTTCTATTATTTCTCTACTTTATATATCTATTTCAATAAACGGTGTCAACAGCTTATTTACAGTACATTCCTCATTCTATAATGTCATTCCATACGACATAATGGACGATGCAGGACTTGCCCTTGGTTTGTATATCCTCCTTATGTGGATAATACAGGGATTCAAGTACTGGGCGAGTATTGGCGGAGGCTCAAGAGATCTCTTCAGACTAAGAGCACATGTAGTCTCGATATACGAAGTGCTCTCGCATAAGTGGTTCAAGGGAGGTGGAGTTGGGTGTGACTATCCGAAAGAGAATGGAACCAGGACCAGAATGTTTTATCATTCTGCAATGTTTTTTGGGTTTTTATCTGCTTTTGTAGCAACTATTATTGCTGCTTATCTTCAACGTATCCTTGGATATAACCCGCCATTTCCAATTTTATCGGGTCCGGTGTTCTTTGGAGTAATAGGCGGCGTCCTCATGATCATCGGCGGTTCAGGTTTCATTTATATGAAGCATAGCTCCGAGAAAGACAAAGCAGATTCGCGTATGTTGAAATCTGACTATGTTGTAATAGCCATGTTAATCCTGATTTCTATTACTGGCCTGGTAACTTTGATTTTAAGGTCAAGCTCAATAATGGGGCTTATTCTCGTAATACACCTTTCACTCGTTGGAACACTGTTTGCAATTGTCCCGTTCAGTAAGATGAACCATATAATATTCAGGTACCTTGCCCTGCTTAAGAACAATGTGGAAGTCAGCAATGCTGCTGCAAGAAAAGTTCCGCAGATTACGGGAGGAAATTGAATTGCTTGCATTCCTACAATTTTTCTAATCCAATATTTTCGTAGCGATTTATTGTTTAAACCTCATATTTTAGAAAGCCCGTAAATTTCTATATAGCAAAAAGAATATAAATTTAGATAATATACTGACTAAGCGAATTGTATGCCTCAGAAAAAGCCTGACCTGAAGGAATTGGAAGCTTTTTATGCAGTTGCGTCCACATTGTCCTTCAGCAAGGGTGCCATGATGATCGATATATCTCAATCCTCAGCCAGCATAAGGATAAGCAGTCTTGAAAGGAAGTATGGGCAGAAACTATTTTACAGGAACGGGTGGTCTATTCAGCTTACTCCAAAGGGGCGAGTGCTTTTTGAGAAGGTGAAGAAACTTTTCGATTACATGAGCGAGATAGAAAATGTTATGACTTCACCCAACGAAACAAGAATAATAAGAATTTCAGCAGGTGAGTCAACTTTTCTTTCTATGTTTCCTAACATTACAGAAGATTACAGAGTCTCTCATCCAGAGATAGACTTCAGTGTTGATATTAATGAAACGCTTAAGTCCATAGAGAACCTTAAAATCGGAGTCGCTGACCTGATATTTGTAGGGTGGATCAGCGAGGGCATATATGATCACAGTTTATTTGACGTGATTGAACTTGGCGAGGACGAACTTGTCTTGATCGTACCAGTTAACCACCCCTTGGCAGAATTTGAAAAAGTAAGCCTGGACCAGATATGCAAATATGACTATCTGGCAAGAAGAAAAACAAGCGGCGTTCAACATGCAATCATGGACATGTTCTATAACGCTGGGTTCCGGGAAACCGATCTGAATGTGAGAGGCATCATGGATAATGCCTCATCTGTAATAATGGCAGTATACAAAAACATGGGAATAAGCATTGTATCCAGAATGCAAACAACTGTTGCCACAAAGATGAATGTCGTAAAGGTAGTAAATATAGACAGCCCTAATTCCAGGAGAAAAGTGTATGCTATGTTCAAAAAAACAGCTGATTCATACGTGAAGGAGTTTGCTGAGTATGCTGCACATTATTTTTCTCAGCATAATAATTTACAATCTTTCGCTCAATCGACCAGTGGCAACAAAAAATAAAACCACAATGATCTAACTTAGTGCGGTTTGCTATACCCTTATGCGGTTTAATAATTTGGAAAATCATTAACCTCATCAAGTAAGAAGCATACTTTGACGAGATTAGCCGAGTTTACACAAAATTATTATGAACAGATCTGTTGTGATTGGTATTAAAGAAATTTTGTTTTGACTATGTCAGCAAGCAAATCAATAAAGTCGTCTGAGTCATTCATCAGTTTTACCCTTGCATATTCGATACCCATGTTTTTTAGGAAAAGTGAAAAATCTATGTCAAGATCGTAAAGCACCTCTAAATGCTCGTAACAGAAACCAAGCGGGGCTACCAGGACTGACTTTACTCCGGATTCCTCAATAATAACCTTCTGAATCGAAGGCTCTAGCCATGATTTTCCATACTTGCTCCTGCTTTGGAATCCGGATAGAGTTTTGACTGTCTGTATTGAGCCTGCCAAATTATTGCAGAATTCATGAAATGCGGTAGAATATGCTTCTTCACTATTTCGAGATGTCGGGAGGCTATGCGCAGTCAGCAAAAGTCGATCATATTGACCATTTTCTATCAT
>JAJYZI010000087.1 GCA_021800105.1 Thermoplasmata archaeon | reverse complement strand
AGGACATGCAATCCCCCTTCGGAATACTCTACCTCATTGATCTGTGTATCCAGATATACTGTTGAAAACTCGTTGTAGACAAGACCAGCAGCTCTGTCAGATCCTGAGTCAAGCGCTGAATGCAGTATGGTTGAAGCCACATCATCTATATCTGCGTCTATCTTTTTGAACTTCCTTAATGAACCGTATGAATGCTTGCTGTCGCTCATTCCCATATAGTTGCTGTTCTCCGGCAGGGTATTGAGAATGGAAACTGCCCTGTCAATCTCGCTTTCTGGGGCAGCGACATTTGATATCGTGGTAGAAAAGATCTTCCTGCCCCTGCTGATAAAAATTGCTGCAGATTTCTCGGACCAGTGATTAAAAAGATCCTTGGAGCTGGCTGAAAACCTAACCTGGTCCGTATCGGTCACGGAGGTTGCGACAACATATTCACTTAAATCCTTGTTCCTGAGTATTTTCAATATATTTTCATTGACATCCATGCGCGCACCTCACTGTATAAATAAATCCCTGAGCCTCGCGTGCGGGCCGCCCATCCAGACATCAACCGCCTGTTCCGGGTCTCCTTTTCCGCACGCTCCTGCAAAGAACTCCATTTCGCGGGCAACTGCGTCTATCGCAGAATAGAACTTTATCGTGTTTGTCTCTATGACCGGCCGCCTTACCTGTTCTGCAATTTTTCCATTGCTTATGCGATAGGCTTCCTTTCCCACATATTTTTCATTAAACCTGATATCGTCTATGTTCCATTCCGTGAAGTTTTTGATGTAAACCCCTTCCTTGACACCCTCAACCAGTTCGTCAAAGTTGTAATCGCCGGGTTCAATGTAAGTCGTGCTCATCCTGGGCAATGGCTCCATGTTCCATGATGAAGATCTTCCTCCTCCATTGGGCGCCACTCCTTGCCTTGCTGCGCTTTCCCTGTTGTGTATAAACTCGTCTGTGTAGCCTTTTCTGTACAGATATCTCCTGCGCGATCTGATGCCCTCGTCATCGTATACATAGAAACCATAGCTCCCCTTCATGGATGGATCGTCAATAACACTGACAGCTCCTGATCCAATCCTCATAGGCATCTTCTTGCCTGTCAGAAAGGATTCACCAGCCAGTGCCCCTTCTCTTCCCACTATCCTGTCATATTCTGTCGGGTGACCAGCGGATTCATGCGCCACTATACCAGAAATCTCGGGACCGATTACTACGTCCATCTTTCCAGGCTTCAAATGATTGGCGCTCATTGCTTTCTTGATGGCCGCGATATCGTTGCTTATCCGCTCCTGAAGGTTAATTGAATCAAAGTATTCGTATCCGCCTGTGGATCCAAACTCTCCGGTAGATTGCTCAAATTCTCCAGATTCAAGTATACCTGCGAAATAGAAGTAGCTGACTCTTGTAAATTCACCCCTTATCTCTGAACCCTCGCTATTCAAGAATACCTGTTTCACTTTCCTGTCCGAGATATAATTCATCCTTACCTGAGATCCGAGTGAATTCATCAAGGAATCGTTATCCTTGAGCATGGAGATCTTGTCCTCCAGTGAAACATTATCGACCTTTTTGGATCCTGAAACAACCCATTCCTTCTTCCCTTCGCTCTTCGTTACTATTTGAGACTTCCCGGGAGACATGGATCTCTTTACCGCTGTGTCAAGTGCCTTGAGAAGATCGGAAAAATTCTCTGAGTTTGAAAACGACATCGCCAGAGAGTTGTTAAGGACCCTTACAGAATATCCGTAAGATCTCGAGTATGCTCCTCCCTCGAAAGAACCATTCCTGTAAGCTGCCCCTGATCCCTCGAGTTCCATGAATCTGACTTCTGCGTACTTGCTCTTCTTTTGAGCCGCATCCAGCAGCTTTTCAGAGAGCTCACCCGGCATCTATGCTCTCTCCTTGATCTTGGACAGGCGTTTCTCATATCCATCAAAGATATCTGACATGCACCTTCCAAAATTCCAGTTATGTGAATCCATAGACATGCTTATCCTTCCCGAAAAGAGGCGTGTTCTGACCGAATACTTGGTTTTCCCCTGCGTCTTGTATTTCTGCACGTTTATGTTTAGCTGACCATTGTTGTGACCTGTGAGCTTGTGGAATCTCGTCATGAACTTGTCTGCGAGGAAATACGCAATGCTGTAAAGATCCTCTTCGCCAGGCTCAAGGCCGCTGATATTTACAAGAACACCATCACCTTCATTGGATCCTGCTATCGTGTTCACGATAGTATTCATCTCAACAATTCCGATGAGCTTGTTCTCGCTATCGGTGATCGGAGTGATATGAACGTGGTTCTCCACCATGAGGGATGCAGCGCTTTCAAGGGAGTCATCCCTCTTCAAGGATGGCAGATCAGACAGGAGAGAAGAGCATACTATCTTAACGGGCTGCTTGGATGACGTGTACTGTCCGAACTTTATGCCATCCTCTTTGCCCATGATTTCCCTTGTGGCATCGTCAAGCTTCAGGATTCCTGAGTATCTTCTTTTATCATCGACCAGCGGAATCTCTATCAGATCCATTGATCGCATTGCCTCTATTGCTTTATCGACCCCGTCTTTTTCATGGACGATCTCAGGTTCAGCAATCATTAGATCTTCGCAGTTTAGACTCTTGATATTATATATTTCAGAAAGATGCATCACAAGATCCGTTCTGGACACAATTCCCACAATTTTCTCCTTCTTGAGAACCGGGAGCGCCATAAGGCCACTTTCCACAAGGCTCTTTGCGATGGTTTCAACATTGTCATCCTCTGAGATACCCGGTGAAGGTATTGTAAAATGCACGACCTTTGCATTGGGCCGGATGCTGTGCCTCTTCAGTATTTCCCTGTATGTAAGGACTCCAAGATACCTGCCATCCCTTAATATAGGTACCGTCTGGACTGAATTATCACGCATCTTGGCAATTGCCTCCGTTATCACAGTATTTTCATCCAGAGAGATAACATCCCTGGTCATGATTTCCATAGCCTTCATCTTCTACCTCCAGAATTCAATTTTTAGCAGTGATACTAAATCTGTAACACGCTTTAATACATTGTGACCTGCATGTGCCTCGGAAATAAGATCAGCTATCTCGTCCATGCCGGAAAAGCCCATTCTTGAAATCTCCGATGTTCCAACTCTTCCATCGCGATCCACGATTATGCCATTCCTTTCCAGATGCTTGGAGAACGCTATAAAATCTTTATCGCCAGATGGCGAAAGAAGCACCTGGTGCGACTTTGAAAACCATGGCCCGAATCTGACAGCTATTCCATGCTGATCCAGTGCCCGGCCAAGGTTGTGGGAATTTTTCTCGACCAGGGCAGCATATTTTTTTCCATGCTTGAGCATTTCCTGGGCTGCAATGCCAAGAGCTGCAACCCTGTTGGGATGCATGTTGTCCATGGTCATCCACGTAAGGTTTTTCTCTATTTTCGGAACAAGATCCAGATCATTCGTGAGGAGAAGTCCGCCCTGGGGTCCGAAGAAGGACTTGTGCGTTGATCCAACCAGTATATCTGCCCTTTTAGCTGCATCTGGCTGGAACTTCCCCCCTGCAATTAGGCCCATAACGTGTGAAGCATCGTACAAGATTCTGG
>JAJYZI010000086.1 GCA_021800105.1 Thermoplasmata archaeon | reverse complement strand
TGATATCCTACCGAAGCTGCGTCGAGGTACGAAAAGAGCTGCATGATGATTTCTTTCTTGAGGATACAGGCCTCTACGTACCGGCACTCCACGGTTTTCCCGGTCCATATTCATCTTATGTGAATGCAACAATAGGCTACGCTGGACTGCAGAGGCTTGTGGAGGGAAAGGACAAGGGGGCATACTTCAAAACGGTCATTTCGCTTTCCATGGGCGGGAGCATAATCCAGTTCGGTGGCATTCTGAGAGGAGAAATATCATCCAAGGCGAGAGGGGCAACAGGATTCGGTTTCGATCCCGTCTTCATTCCGGAGGGTGAGGATCTGACCCTGGCGGAGATGGAAATAGATATGAAGAATCGATTCTCTCACAGAGGAAGGGCTGTTTCTGTCCTCATAGAGTACCTGCTTTCCTTGAAGGCGAAGCGTTGAGAATACTTGACCCATAACGATTGCAGGAAAAACTAGGTTCTTGGAATTCGCTAATCTCTCTGCCGATATCACGAAATTTCCTCAATGAATTGCCATAATTATATTACCAGTGGTAATAATTAATACAGGAAGCACATTTAATAGGATCCGCTAACAAAATTTTTAATATTGAGCTTAAATAAGCGACGGATAAACAATGGCAAGAAACATATCAATCGAGCAGCTTAACAAGGTACCGACACACAAAAGTGACGTTGAAATTGTAGAAAGGAAGGGTATCGGCCATCCAGACAGCATCTGCGATGGAATAGCAGAGGCAGTCAGCAGAGAACTGAGCAAGTATTACCTGAAGGAATACGGAAGAGTGCTGCACCACAATACGGATCAGCTTGAAGCGGTTGGCGGGCAGTCAAGGCCGAAGTATGGCGGAGGCAAAATACTGGAGCCAAGTTACATTATACTTAGCGGAAGGGCAACATCTCAGGTCGATGGCGAGACCATTCCAGTCAAGTCGATCTCCATTGGAGCAACAAAGAACTATCTTAAATCCAACTTCAAGCACCTTAACATTGATACAGATGTCATCATAGACTCGATGATAGGCCATGGATCCGTCGATCTTAGAGGTCTTTTTGACACGGGAAAACTGAAATCCAACGACACCTCATTTGGGGTCGGCTTCGCTCCTCTTTCTGATACGGAGAAGCTGGTCCTGGCAACCGAGAAGTACGTAAACGGCGATCTGAAGAAAACGTTGCCTGCTGTTGGTTACGACGTCAAGGTCATGGGGTTCAGGGAAAAGAACACCATCAACCTCACAGTTGCCGCAGCCTTCGTCGACAAGTACGTGAAGGATCACAGCGAATACCAGAGCATCAAGGAGCAACTGAGGTCAAAGGTGCTGGACAATGCAGTCAAGTTGACGGACAAGAAGGTTCAGGTCTTTGTGAACACTGGCGACTCTGAATCAGAACATGTCGAGTACCTTACAGTGACGGGATTATCCATGGAGAATGGCGATGACGGATCTGTCGGTAGGGGCAACAGGGTTAACGGCCTTATAACGCCATACAGGGCAATGAGCATGGAAGCGGCAGCAGGAAAGAACCCGGTTACACATGTGGGCAAACTGTACAATGTGCTTGCAAACCTCATAGCCGATGATGTCGTAAAGGAAGCAGATGGTGACATAGAAGAAGTTCTGGTGAGAATCGTTTCCCAGATAGGACGGGAAATTTCAGATCCGCATGTGGCAAGCGTCCAGGCAATCTACGCGAGCGGAGTCCAGGCTTCGAAGTACGAGGGAAAGATAAGATCCATTGTGGACGACCGCCTGAGCAGGGTATCAGAGCTGACAAACCAGTTTGTGGAAGGAAAACTGTCGGTTTTCTGATCACCCATGCCCGGGATGATTGCGAAAAAGGTCGTTTTTTCGGGTCGCGTCCAGGGTGTGAATTTCAGAAGACAGGCTAAGGATGCAGCCGACAAAGCAGGAATAACCGGCTGGATCCGCAATCTTGCAGACGGAACTGTGGAGGCACTTTTTTGCGGTGAAGAATCATCCGTCTACAAGATAATTAATTTCTGCGCGAATGATTTAAGAAGGGCAGATGGTACAACTTATATAGTGAAGGATGCGGAATGCCTGGACGAAAAGGAGTTCACAATTCTTTGAGATCACTCGAAAACATCAAATTTATAGCCAACTGATTTTACTTTTTCAAGAAGCTCTGCTGCATGTTTAGAATTGCGAACGTTGACCGTGAAGGTTATGCTCTGAAAGCCAATGGGAGTTGACTCGTCAAGGTTATCAACCTCTGCATGGTAGATGTTCCCGCCGGCCTCAGAGATAGCGGATGCGATTCTGTATAGCGTTCCTGGCCGGTCAGGGATCTTGAAGCCAATCCTGATCAGCCTGGATTCATGCTCGAGCGACTTGTATATAATCTTCGAAAGGAGGAGCAGATTTATGTTGCCGCCGGATAGCACGACTACAGCCTTCTTCCCGGAGATGTCTATCTTCTTGGCTAGGATTGCGGCAAGGCCTGTTGCTCCAGCTGGCTCAACGAGTATTTTGTTATGTTCCAGGAGGTGATAAAGAGCGAGCGCAATAGTCTCATCGGAAACTGTAAGTATTGAATCCACGTATTTCTGCATCATGGAAAGCGTGATGTCACCAGGGCGCCTGATAGCTATGCCGTCCGCGATTGTTTCACCGCTTACATGCTCAACGATGCTTCCTGCCTCGACCGAAGCCCTGGCAGAATCATAATTCTCTGACTGTACGCCTATTACCATGACTTTGGGATTGATTGCCTTTGCTGCCATTGCTATTCCCGAGATTAAGCCGCCCCCGCCAACCGGCACTATCAGAATGTCGGCATCAGGTATATCCTCCATAATTTCGAGTCCAATCGTACCCTGTCCTGCTATGATCCATCTGTCGTTGAAGCCTTCTATGAAAGTCCTGTGCTCTTCGATTGCCAGCTTGAGCGCATGATCCCTTGCTTCGGCATAGTCGGACCCGAAGAGATCGATCTGTGCCCCGTATCTTTCGACAGCACTGATTTTTGCTGGCGTTGTGTATTTAGGCATCACAATCTTGCAGTTGATTCCACTGATCCTGGATGCGAGTGCGACGCCCTGTGCATGATTGCCCGCACTGACAGCTATAACGCCTGCTTTCCTCTCTTCAGTTGTGAGTTTTGATATCTTGAAGAGGGCTCCCCTGATCTTGAATGAACCTGTTTTCTGGAGGTTTTCCAGCTTGTAGTAAACCAATCCGCCAGAGTTCTTTCCAATAGTTTCTGAAGAGTCAGTCTGCGTGCGATTGATTTTTCCATTCAGAAATTTAGCTGCTTCCAGAACGTCCTCAAAGGTAGGCTGCCTTGTAGATTCAACCATTGTTATGCGTGGCGGAAATTACGCCTAAGTTATATTTGTTTTCACTTCCGTTAACGAGTCGCTTCAGAAACTGGCCAGACTGTTAGGAAGTTATGCGCCCATAAATTCAGCCTTGATGCGATTTCAACACAATCCCATTGATAATAGCAATTCAGCTTTTAAACAACCGTCGGTTACCATGGTATGAAGTTCGCAGTCATTGGCCTCGGGAACCACGCAATAAACAGGGTAATGCCCGCCATTATATTGTCAGGTAA
>JAJYZI010000030.1 GCA_021800105.1 Thermoplasmata archaeon | reverse complement strand
TGTGTCTTACTCACTTACCGATTTTGGAAAAAATGTGAGGGAGAGTTTAATGCCTTTCTTCAGGATCGTGGAAAATGCTAAACAAGACTGAACCAGTGGCATTTGGTCATGGATCGGTCGGGATTTGATTAAAGTTTTAAGCGAATACTGTTCAAGTAAAAACCATATATTAACGTGACGTAAGGTATGTGTGAGTTTAACCATTTCATTGGCGCCGTTTCAGACACTGATTTATATCTTCCCCACATTGCTATTTTTTATTAGTACCATGTCCAGAATGATACTGACCTTTTCCACCAAAAGCAACATTATGCAGGAAGTGTTTGGTTATACTGAGGGGTTGCTCACTGATGCCCTTAAAACCGCAACCAATAAAGAAAGTATTGATCTGAATGCAATAATAACTCAGACTATAGCTAAAGCAACAAACAAAGCTCAAGCTCAGAAGTCGAAAAATTTGTTTCAGGATAATGTTCTTGTTAATCAGGAGAGAAAGAGAAGAAATTCTCATTTCCTTTATGGTCTCTTTATTGACTCATTAGCACTTTCCGTGGCAAATGGCGTTATAATAATGTTTGAGGCTCAGAGCCTATTCTACGGATTCATTTTATTATTCTTAGGAGTGGTTCTCTGTTCATTTGGATTCACTGCATTATACGTAGATAGACTCGCTTTTGCGACGTTCTTCGTGCTTGTTGTAGTTTTTGTACTCTTTCTTTCCGAACTCTTTTATTTGCTAACTTCTAGCCCTGCTTGGCTATACAAGATTCCGGAATACTTTGCAATAGGCGCTGCAATTATTATAGCGATTGCAATATTTGTAGACAGAAGAAATAAGAAGAAAAATAAGCTGAAAGATGCGCCTACCTAGAATGGGAAAGATGGATAGATTTCTCAACTTGCCCTCCTTCATTTTTAGGATGCAGAGCATGATTCGTGAAGGCTGTCGTTTTGACTCATGTCTATTACAAACCTTCTGCCGTCCAGCGCAAACCAAAGTTTTCCGGTGATAACTTCAGAGAATTCAAGAATTCTTTATTCATGGATACAGATTTTAGCGTAGAAACTACTGTTTCTGTGACCAAATTCTCTGATTGAACGCTGGCCTTACTCTTTAGCCAGTTTTGTGGACTAAACACTTTAGAGGAAAGATTTGCTTGTTCGATAGCATTCTTGAATGCTTGGTTAAAACATGTCGCTGCTGTTTGTAGCATTTCGTTTTTAAAATCCTGAAGGATTTGAAGAGTTTTGCCAGGGAACGGTACCTTATCCCCTTGGTCGCTAGCGTTGGCGATCATCATTGAAACTATGTATAACATATGGAACCGTGCATAGCTCCTGACAGCTTCTAATGTCTCGTTCAGGCCAAGATTTTCCCAATTCTCATTAATGATGTTAAGCCATTTTTGCAAAGCAAGCATAGAGGAGGGATCATAATCAGGTCTGAATATGGTTCTATAATAATCATCGAACAATTTACGCTCATTATATGACACGTTAGGTCTCTGACAGTGCCAAGCCATTATGCTCTTTCCTAAATCGACGACATCTACCGTCTTTTCAGCATCCTTATCTGTCGGGCGATCTAGTCCCCTCTGATTGATAAAAAACCCATCTTGAAATCTGTTTTCAAAGGATCTTTTTAGACTTAAGATTGCCTTATCGGTACTTTTCAAATCCCTGGGTTTGACAGCACTTTGAGTATTTGTATAGATACTAATCCTATCTGCTAGTTCTCTCTGGGGGATTTCGTAGAATCTAAAAAGTAATGATGGCATATTACTATTAAGGGAGCGCACTCGATCTGATGACTGATATATTGTAGCTAGGGATTGACAGCCATTAACGATACTGAGGTCTTCAAGGTGGAGCTTGGTCACTCTATTTTCTATGCCTTTTATTGTTATCTTACGGCAAATTGCGGTGATACCGTTATGGTAGAAGAAGAAATCTGAAGCTCTTTCCCCGTTAAGGGTCGCCTTCAGTCCTTTGTTAACCTTATTTGTGGTCCCTAGGAATTGGCGGACGTTTTTTCTGAAAAGTCTGCCATCAACTATTCCAGGCAATCTTATGCATTCATTCAATGGTACTATCGCCAAGACGGCCTTTATACTACTACCCTCGGTTACGAGTACTTTGCTGGCGTCAAGAGACAAATCATGATTAAGGGATGGTAAATCCTTTGCATTTGCCTCTTCGAATTGAGATTCCAGAAGTTGTAGATCGACAAGAAGAAGGGAGGCGGCCAACTCAGGATCATTTTCAAATTGTTCCCGAAAGGTTTTCGCAGAAGTAATAGCTGAATCAGAGAAACCAGTAGTAGTTATAAATCTGAACTCTACATCGTATTCATCCTCCAACGCCTTTCGAAAAGCCTCTATTCTTTCCACAAGTTTTCTGTTCCCAGATGACTGAATGGAATTGGGCTTCCTCAAAAGAGACCAGGCAGCCAATATTTCACCAACGCCATCAGGCCCGACCTGCATGTCTGAAAGATATTTTCCTTGGATGATGAAAACTTCTCGGGCATCATCATCTATTACTATCGCGTCAATCTTCTTATCGTTAGGACTATCCGTCAATTCGAACTTAATAGCAGAAGGTGGTCTTAGTAATACCCGTCTCAGGTACCACGCAACAAACCTTTGACCCTCATTAGAAAAGTTTTGTTGGTAAAACGGATCTTCGCCAATTTCACTTTTAATCGTAGCTACAAGGGAATCTTCCTTCTCCATAAGTAGGCAAACCACTTATACTATCTTAATACTTTCTTACTGATTTTTTACCTACCTTTTCTCAAAACGTATGGTCGCAGTTCTGTGTCTCGTTTCCCCTTTCATCAATTGAAAAATGGCATGACACGAGAAACCTCGTATTCCTGTAATTCCGCACTAAGCATAGCGACATCGTGCGGTCGAAAATTCCCCTCCCCCTGTTTCCCTCAAATTGCACTCCGCAGGAGAGAATAATGTGCCCGAAGCGAGCCGGAAGTCTTGCGTAGCAAGACCGAGTGGTGTAAGCGTTAGCGGTGGGTGGTGTGGAACACCAAGCGTAGCGTAGGTGTGTAGCACCACCCATACACCACGAGCGGCGAGCACAGGACACCACCCTGAATGAGCATAGCGAATGAAGGGCTCTTCGAAGAAGAGTGCGAGACGGAAATCAAAAGAGGGGTGGATTGCGTAAGCAAGACGGGGTGAATTTTGATTGGAGGCGAAGCATGGGGTCCTGTGCTCGGCGTGCAAGCGAGCGAAGGGCACATAGTAATTGGCGAAGGCTCAAAGAGGGGTGGCCGCCAGGTCGGGGTGAATTTGAGCTGAAGCATACCAAAAGGTATTAAAATCTGAAAGAATATAGAGTTACGATATGACCACAGCAAAACAGTCAAGGCTTGTAAGTATACCTAAATCCGATCTGGACAGCCTTGAGGCTACCATAGAAACTCTGGAAAATGAGTATGTCATGGATCAACTGGAAAGGAGCGAACAGGACATACAAAAGGGCAGAGTAAGGAATGTGCGAGCGTTCCTGAAAGAGCTCTAATAATACTTCTTTGCTTCGTCTTTGTGAAGGATTGCTCTGAGCGTCACTTTCTTTTCCTCTTCGTTTATTTCATACCAGACCCTGAAAGGGCCTATTCTGAGTTGCCACAGTCCATGAAGCCTGCCTCTCAATGGCTTTCCTGACTGCGGTTCCTGTTCCAGTCTTTCGGCCATACGCAGCAGCCACTCCTTCTTGTCCTTGTGATTTCTGGAGAACTCCTTTTCGAACGCTTCCGTGGATTCTACGGTGTAGCTCATGAATACCAGCCATTAACCTCTCTTACCGCCAGCTTGAATTGGACGTTAATAGTCCTTAAAGCCCATGTAATCTCCCAATGTGCCTCTGACCTTTGCCTTTGTCAACTTAGCATATTCTAATATTTCGCATGTAGTAGCTCCCTGTTTTTTCATCTGCTCAAAAGTGTTCTGACTCAGTAGCACGTAGCTCCAGGAACAGTTCATCCTTTCTTCTACTGGCAATTCGTTCACTTTGCCCACCCAATCTATTGCTGCCAGTCTCTTGTTCTGCACATTCTTGTTGCTCATATCTCTTTCAGATTTCGTCTCAACCAAGTAAATCTGGTCACAGGCCCTGATCATAAAATCAGGATAGTAATGTGCCAATAGGCCGTCGTCCCGGATATAGATGATGTTTGCAAAGTCATTGTAGTATTCGTTTATCTTCACAAATGCCTTTACTTTCGAGTCTGCGTCTATGAACTCGATAAAGTCCTTCTCAAATCCGCCACTGTGGGATGGGTATGAAATCTTTTCGTATATGTTTTTTGCAACGCTAATTGCGTAAGTTTCTCTCACCCTTATTTCTGGGACTTCTGAGAAATACTTCTTCACGATCCTTGCTTCGTTCACCTTGAGGTTCTTCATAGAATCGTATACGGCCTGGGCAATGTTACTAACGATGTGCTTGATTATGCTCTGCTGTGTTATCAACAGGATACGCCAGTTATTGTCCTTGAGAGGATCAAATTCCTCTCCGAACAGCCTGTGTCTTATGTATTCATCCGTAAGTTTGGCAATCAACGCTGAATTCACCTGCATCACTGGGAAATCCCTCTGTTTTCTTCCTCTGGCATTGACATGGATCACCGAGACTGCATTTACCACCTTCTGAATGAATGAATTGTAGCTCTTGGCCGTGAATATATCTGCAGAGACTGTGTATTCTCCAAAGGTAGTCTTGACCGTGAGTTCTTCGCTATAAAAGGTGTCTCCCTTGTTCTTTACCAGAGGCTTTAATTCATCCAGTTTCATGGGAAAAGGATCAAGTTTCTCTATGGAGAGATCAGGAACCGCCAGTTCCTCCTCCTTCTCCTGCAATATTATGACCCAGAAAAGGTCATAATCTCTGAAGTTTGGTTTGAGTCCGACCCTGATCAGGTCACCCACAACCTTTGTCTTTGTTGGCTCTTCTCCAACTTTGCCGACCATTCCCGCAAGGACCCTTTCGTAATACTCGATAAAGTTTGGATGTTCGACCAAGCTCAGGATATCTATGTAACTGTCAGGCTCTTCCTTCTTCACCAGGAGTTTTTCCCGGTTCTCTGACCTTATGTCGTCATAGTCTGGTCCCCGCCACATCAGTCTTAGGCCTCTTCCTATGAGTTGTTCTAGAAGGACGTATGAAGATGCGGATCTGAGAGGAACTATAACGCAGATGTTGTTTACGTCAAATCCTTCCCTGAGCATCAGGACAGAAACTATCACCTTTGGTTTCTCGTGTCGGTCTATGTCAAACAATCTCTGCTCTATTACCTTCCACTCATCTTCACTGACGTCGCCCTTCTTGGTGGAATGAATCTCCATTACTTCATCCTCGGAATAGCCCTCCTGCATCATAAAGGCTACAACAAGAGGTACTACCTTAGTATCTTCACAAACGACAAGCATCTTCGGGTATTTTGTGGGATCAAGTTTTGTGAATTCCTCCTCCAATATGTTGAGTTTTTTCATCCCGGCCCTCAGCATCAGTTTCTGGCCATCTGAAAGACTAGATACCTGCCTGCCTTCGCGCTCGGCCTTAAATTCCAGGTCTTCAAGAGGTATGGCACCAAATTCCTTTCTCTTGTCAATTGCGACAGTTTTGACAAGGCCTTTCTTTATGGCATCCACCAGTTCGAAGTTGGCCACAATATGCGGAAAGTGATTCTGTACCCTGCTCTGACCGCTTCCTGTTACCACATAGGGAGTTGCAGAAAAATCAACTTGAATGAAGCGGCTCTTCTTGTTCTCTGATATCTTGTCGAGTGCTTCCTGCCATTTCTTCTCCACGATTTCATCCGATTTCTTCATCTCTCCAAGGTGGTGGGCCTCGTCATTGAAAACTACGAGACTGGGTAAATTGGCCAGGTAATCCAGTTCCTGGCCCCTGAGGTATTGACTGTCCAGTTCTTCCAGCGAGTGCCCCTGTGAATTCCCCGGTGTAATCGGCAGCAGCTCATTCACCGTTATATCTGGCCGGTCCAACGGTGATTCGGCATCAATAGCCTCCTCATCCTCAGTCAGCAGGTGCCAGTTGGTTATTGCGATCAAGCCGTCACCAGTCACCTTCTTGCCGATTTCTTCCTTCTGTGATACACAGCCCTGGATAAATCCAAAGATCTCGTCCTTGCGTGCCGGAGGAATAAAGAGCTTTTCAAATTTCCAGAAATCGGACTGCTCAAAATCCCTGGTCCCATCTTCTCTTCGCTTGCCTATATACGCATCCAACAACCTTTCATAGACAATGATTCCCGGAGCAACAAGGAGGAAATTCCTGGAATACTCACCGCTTTCGCTTTCCTCGTACTTTGAATTTAGGTATTGCCAGATCAACAATGCATCAAGGACCCAGGTCTTGCCAGTCCCTGTGGCCATCTTAACACAATACTTCGGATGCTCGTACTTATCCCTCTTCAGATCAAGCAGGTCCATTTGAGCCAACAACTCAGGATAGATTTGAGTGTAGATTTCTCCAACACTCTTGAGTTTGAGAATCTCATGGACGTAAATCACATTCAGAATGGCTTGCCATTGGCCCACATGGAAGTTAATGTTTCTTTCATCGGCGAAAATACCGTTTGGATCCCAGAATTTTAGAAGTTCCTGTGTTATGGGGGTGACTTTCTGCATGTAGTCTCCGGATTTCCACAATGCGTCGGCTTCTTCGGTTATTCTTTTCGCAAGTTTTAATGGGATGTCCTTGGTGCCAAGGGACTTTATGTTTACCATCAACTGACCTCTTTAATCGCCACGCTTTCAAACCCAAATACGTCCACCGCTTTCACGCAGACCTTTCTTATCCTATTAACGCGGGGGACGAGCAGCTTCACTTTCCTGTCGACTTTCGGTGAACCTTCATGGTTTTCCCTGTAATCCTGCCATTTGCTCCTGAATACTTCCCCATCATATTCCGGATCGATACTCCAGTACTCGACGAGACTCAAAGGGTCTTCCTCAATGATCTTTTCAAGTTTGTCCTTATCCGACTTATCCAAAGGTAATGCATCTGGAGATAGGAGAACATAGTTTTCCAATTCGACTGACAACTCTTCTTGGTCATCTTCTGCTGTTTTCTTGATAACAGGTTTAACGGCGAGGTATTGTAAGGAACTGAATCTAACGCTACCCTCCTTTATGAGCTTCTCGTAGTCGGCTTTGTGTTTCAGTTTTTCTAACAAGTCTGGGGGAATCACGAGCACTTCAAGGTTATCATCATTCAGGCTGTCTATGATCTTGCCGATATCCATCTCGAAGTTCCATCCCAGAACAACGATCTTCCCCCATCCTCCCATGAAAGAGGCTCTGAGTTCCTGAGCCTTCTTGAGTGTAGCATAACCCGTAATTTTTGTGGGAGAGTCTACGAACACCAACGTCTTACTCTGTTTTATGTAACCAAGATTGGTAGGAGTACCTTCTTGCATTGGAAAAGGAAGTGCACCATACAGGTTAATCACAACGTGAGCAAGGTCGCCTATACGCCTGAATTGCGATCTTTCAAACTGTTCTTTCTGGTAGTCTCCAATAGATTGGTAGAGAAATGGCTTTGAATTTTGATCTATTAGTCTTTTCCTCGTTATCATACTTGCCGGTTTGCCTAAATCAGACATTATCCATTTCCTACCGAGTTTTTCGGCAACTGCCCCTGTTGTGCCAGAACCCGCGAAAAAGTCAGCGATTACAGAGTTTGGGTCCGACGATGCAGTAATTATCCTTTCCATTAATTTAGAGGGTTTCTGAGTGCCATATCCAAGGTTTTCTGCGCCTTGTAAAGAGTTTATGTCAGTCCACACGTCCCTGCATCTGACGCCTGTAGCCATATACAATTTTCTTTGAGGTACTTTTCCTCTTTCAACGATCAATGTACCGTCGTTTATCCATTCTATCGCCGTTTCTATCGGCATCCTGTATCCATTCTTTGGTGATATCTCACCATATCCCAATTCGTAAAATTTTCCTCCTCCACCAGGGTTATCAACAGGACCCAATCTATATCGACCTTTCTCATCCTGGTATCTGTATAACTTCTGACTGGTATCGCTGTACTCTTGGAAAACATCGTTCCAAATATTTACCTCTGATTTTTTATAAAAGAAAATTGTATCATGAGATTTAATAAACTTAGTATTCTTTGCGGATGTGTCGCCAATTGCTCCTTGCCAAATAATTTCATTTACAAAATTCTCGCGCCCAAAAACTTCGTCCATAACGACTTTAACATAGTGGCCCACATGCCAATCTATATGAACATAAATCGAACCTCTTTCACTCAGTAGTTCTCTCATTAGAACAAGCCGTGGGACAAGCATTTCTAAATACGACTTTGTACCATCTTTCCAAGTGTCAGAATACGCAAACTGCTCTATCACTGAGGGCTTTTGCTCAAGATCTACAGAAGGAAGATGTATTTTTGTCCTATAGTCTGCCTTGCTGTCAAAAGGCGGGTCAATATAAATCAGGTCTATCTTACTCCTCATTGAGGGAAGTCCTGTGTCTGGGTCCCCAGCTAGAAGTGCCTGCATCGCAAGCAGATTGTCGCCATATATGAGTCTGTTAAGAAACTCATTGTTATCCTCTCTTTTTACAGCCTGACCAGTGAACTTTGCTAGGCCACCAATGGCCTTAGTCGGCAAAACCAATTCATTTGTCTGAAGAGTTATTCTTTGTGTCTTAGAAAGTCCATCGAGGATTCTTTGAGCCTCTTTTTTTCCTCTTTCTACTATTCTTGGCAGCTCTTCAATTAGTGATTTCCTTTGTCCATTTCCACTTCTCTGAGTGGGATCACTTTTTTCCTCCGACGAATCAACCATGTAAAACACCACGATATTGAGTGCTAACTAAAGCCTCTTTCTAAGCTCTCCAGATACAATAGAAGCATCCGATAATAATATTTGTGACTCCATTGTATAATATCTGCCTATCTTCTTCTTGATCAGTGTGATAAGGCCAAGGTTCTGCAGATAATTGACGCTCTGGAAGAACGTTGATTTGCTCACTCCCCTGAGCAATAAATGACTGGATGCTGAAACTTCGGAATACGCCCTGTTGGTATCCTGGTTCTTGACCAGTGCTGCCAGTATCAGCAAATCCCGATCTCCAAGGTTCTTGAGTGTTTCGCCTTCCACCTCCACGTAAGCCTGCTTCAGTGCTGTCTTGATTGGGTCCTCGTCCCATCTATTGCTCCTGCCAAGAATTTCCAGGGCCTTTATCCCGATCCTTGCGTCGCTCCTGTAGTCTCGTACGAGAAGTGCAGACAAGAGGCCCAGAGACTCTTTGCCATATTCATTCAGGCCCTCCTTTGCTCTCATCCTCAATATCTCACGAATCTCCTCTGTGCTGTATTCATGGAATACTATATGATCAGGCTGCAGTGAGCTCTTTACGCTCTCATCGTTCATGTTCTTGTACCAGTATACCTTCTGCGTCAGCAGGATGAGGTTGGCTTTGGTGTGCCTTGTTATGTGGTACAGGATGTCGTAATCCTGCAGGAAATCAACCTCGTCCAATATTACGAGAGACCTGCTGGAAAGCATCTCATCGCATCTGTTCTTCACCTCCTCCACCTCATGTCCCTTGCCAAACAGGCGGGCTATGTTCCGATAGATTTTCGTAGAAGTCGGATTCTCCCTCACATTCACGTAGAAGTACGGGACGGATTTCGTGTCCCTGAGGGCCTTCGCCATGATGAGGGCACTGAGTGTCTTTCCCGATCCCTTGGAACCGTAGATGATGATGTGCCTTGGAAGACCCAGATTCACGTAATCAGCCAGATCGTCCGTCACCCTTTCCAGCTCAGACCTTATGAGTATCTCTCCCGGCGTGTAGCTTATGTTGAAGACCTGTGCATTCTTCATGTTGCTTGTTTCCACAGCCCTTGCACTGAGCTTAGCAGCCATGAACGATTTGGGATTCTTTGTATCCATCTCCCGCACCTGCATTAATTCTTCAATGGTAAGGTTATTAGCACTATCGAACGAGTCGAACAGATGTGTGTGGGAAAATGGTGATTTCATGCACCGGAATGAGTGTGTCAAAAAACGCGTGAACCTTTGCAGGGATCGATGCTCTTCAAGAATTAAGGAAAATTCCATTTTTCTGGTATGTTATGTTCATTGTATCAGTTATATATATAATATATAATAAAGAGCCTGACGCGTTCGGAGACACACACACTCATTCAGCTCGCAACCTATTTTCCCTCAGAATCCTGAGCACTGGGGTGATGGAGCATTCCATGGACTTTGCTATGGCTCTTGCAGACAAGCCTCTCTCTTTCAGTTCAATAACCTTTCTCCTGTCTATGAAACTCCCATTCCTGGTCTTCAGTGCTGGTCTTCCAAATTTGACTCCCCTGTTCATGGCCTGTTCCCTTCCTGCCTTTGTACGGGAATTGATCATATTCCTCTCAAATTCAGCAAATGCGCCCAGAATTTGCAGCAGGAGCCTTCCGTTGGGTGTGGTGGTATCTATGCCTGGGTCGTTGACGCTGATGAATCCTATGCCCTTCTGGTCCAGATATTCAAGCATTCTCAGCAGGTCTGATAGGGAGCGGGCAAATCTATCGATCTTAGCGACAATGACAACCTTTGGCTTGGCATCAAGGGATTTTAGCATCCTTTCGAAATCGGGCCTCTGGATGTTCTTCCCGGACTTCGCCCTGTCTTCGAAGAATTCAAGTTCGTAGTCCTTTGACTTTGCGTACTCTCTGATTATGGTCTTCTGCCTCTTGTTTGAGCCCTGTCTGACCTCCTCCTGGGTGCTGGCACGAACATAGGCGAAAGCGAGTGTCATTTAATTCATAGAATTTAGGGGCGCATATGTTATTAAAATCCAGCGTTTAGTAGCGTTACTAAAATTACAAGTTTAGTGACAAAATTAACACACAGTAACTACGAGTCTTCTATGGTGCCGTGCACCCATAATCCAATGCCAAATAGAATGGCTTGCGCAACACCTCTGCCAACTGGACCCACATTATTTTGCTTCAGAGCCGAGTCCACCCTTGAATGTATTGCGAATTGGATTGGGACTGCAGCGATGTGTGCTGCCGCTTTTTGATTGTTGTTCATATTTGAGGTATGAGTATATTCAGGGATTTAACTATTTCTCCCGTTAACCCGTGATCGTTAACCGTTATTTGTTCAACCGTTTCTTGATTTCGGTTTCCACACTTTCCATGTCATTCCCCTTCTCCTGCTTTATCCTATCAAGATCAGAACGCCACTTCTTTATCAGATCATCAGAACCAAAGTACTTGGAGTACCTCCTGTAAGTTTCATATTGCCTTTCCGTTACCTTGAAACCCACTGTTTTTGTGTATCTTTCTGGCCCTTCGTTTATTTCATCACTAGAGCGCGAGCTCTGTGATATAAGACTGTCCAATCCTCTCTTTTTGATATCCGCCATCATTTCACCTTTAATTTTCTGTCAAGCTCTTTTGCCAGTTCCACATAGGATTTTGAAGCTGGTGCGTTCCTGCGATATTTCACAGCTGGCGATCCTGCCATCGTCGAATCCGTTACTGTAACATTCCTTGGAATTATTGTCTTGAACAGGCTCTTCGAATAGTGCTTCTTCACATCCTCAAGAACCTCTTTTGACGATCTTGTACGAGCGTTGAACATGGTCATTACCATACCGAGAAGTTTTAGGTTCTTCGCAAGCCTTGAGTTTACCAGGTCTACGACTTTCAGAAGCTGTGTAAGACCTTCCAAGGCGAAGAACTCCGCCTGCACCGGTATAAGGACATAATCGGATGCCACCAGTGCGTTGATAGTGAAGACACCAAGGCTTGGTGGCGTATCAATCAGGATGTAGTCATATTTCCTTGATATCCTTTTAAGTTCGTTGTCAAGGATATATTCCCTTCCAATTTTTCCTGTGAGCTCGACCTCGGCGCCTGCCAGGTCAATGGTGCTAGGCACTATGTCCACACCATCCTTCTGGACTATGGCATCTTCGATTCTTCCGTTGAGCATGGTGTCATAGATGGTGTATTTCAGGTCATCTTTGTTTATGCCAAAATGAGTTGTGAGGTTTCCCTGAGGATCAATGTCGACAAGCAATACCTTGTGCTTCTCCGCTAGCAGTGAGCCTAAGTTTGCAGCGGTAGTTGTCTTCCCGCAGCCTCCCTTCTGGTTGGCGATGGAGATGATCATCTATTGAATTTGGAGGCAAAGAGTTAAAAGTTTATGGTTAACTTTTTGGGATTAACGGTTAGCGGTTAACTGACTTTTAGAGGAAGAGTTTTAGCATTTTTCAGTAAAATCGTTTCGTGAGAAAATGGCAAACGATATTCCTTCGGAGATACAGGCACTGGTTCTAGGCGGTATTTTCATTTTCATCGGCTATGAGTTCCTGACTGTGTATATACCAGCCGGTATAGGGTCTGCTTTTGCACATAATATCGGATGGGCATTTGCGTTAGGAGGAGTAATTAGTCTTTTGGCGGGTATATGGGCGATTATACAACGTTTCAGATGAGGTAATAACTCCATGGCAACCTCACGCGCTAAGCTAAGGGCAGAGCAGGGAAAGGACTCTATGGATTACTTCTTTTTCCTGGTCTCATTCTTGGTGGTTATCATATTTGCTATTGCGCCCTTGTACCTGACTGTATTTTCCAAGCTGAATCCAGTCAACACTGAGTCGCTGGTAAGTTTTGAGAACCAAATGGATACCTTTGCCAAAGTAATTGTGCCACTTGTGGTATTCGGTGCATTATTGGGATATCTTGGAACTGGTGTTGAAATATCCAAAACGAGGACCTTGCGGCTGTCCACCATCGTGTTCTTGGTGGCCTTTCTGGTAGAACTTTATTTCGTTTGGGTTTACGTTTATTTGTAGCTGGCCTTTCTTTCTTGTTCTGTTAACATTTCCCTGAGCGAGTCCATAGTCATCACAAGGACACGGTTTCCAATTCCCTGATACTTGTCAATAAGTTCCTTGTTGGGGACGATTATCATCACCCTGAGGTTTGTTCCTGCAAGCCTTTCCTTCAGGTCATCTATGCTGTGCTTCAGACCTGTCTCGATCTCTACCATAAAGAAATCGGTCTCAATGTCGAAGGCTCCTCTCTCCCCTGTGGTCGATATCCTGTTTATGGATGTGCCAACTTCTGTTAGGATGTCTACTGCCTGAGACTGCATCCCTGTGTGCAGGTTTGAGAGATTTGGGCTCCGGGAATAATACATCACAATGGGCTTTCCATCCCTGAGATACTTCACCCTGCCAATCTCATTGTTGTTCTTCATATCCTCAAGGACGGACTTTATTCTGAGCTTTGCTTGGTCTTTCTCGATGCCGTATTTCGCTGAAATTTCCTTTCCCATCTCCGTTGCATAGGACATCCTTTCTTCAAGGATGCGAAGAACCTCCTCCTTAAAGTTGATATCCTTCCCTCTCCCTCCAACTCCCTCTTCCATCCTTGCTTCCTTAACCGTTGCGAGAATCCTTGGCGATTCCCTGTATTCGCTGCCGTCGGGTATGTATGTCATTACAGGGTTAAATGCCTGGCTCTCAGGGAATTCTATGTCCGCAAATTGTCGAGGCTGCAGCACAGAAACGGAATATCTCACAAGCTGGTTGTAGGAGAGCATCTGCAGATCAGCATCTCCAAGCCTGAATGAGAACTTGGTGCCAAAATTGGCCCTCATCTCCGGCAGTATATCAATGAGGTTCTGCGTTATGATCCAGAGCATTCCCTTGTCCCTTATCTCCCTGCTCATGACATCCAGAATGGTATGGTATGATTTCGTGAGCCTGTGGGCTTCGTCTACGCAGATCAGCACATCCATGCGCTTGCGGTCTTCCATCTCCCTGTAGATCTGCCTCAGCATAAGTTCAGCGTAGAAGTTCTGAGCCTGCTTTGTCGGCAGCGTGGAGAAGTCAAATACGGTGCTCCCGTTTGCAAGCTCAACATTTCCCATGTCCTCCACGATGAGCGATTTGACGTTCTGTTCTATTGCATTCAGGGTTTCGATCTGGTTCTTTGAGGCGGATTTCCGCTTCTCGCCGATGGTTTTCATGAAGCCTTTCCAGTCGGAGCTCTGTGAAGCTATCTCCTGCAGGAATGCTGGAGTCTGCTGCAACTGGATGCCTGAGCTCACCTTTTCGCCGAAGAATGCCGTCATATAGGCTTCGGAGAAGGCATTTATGTCCCTGAAAGAATTCGGCAGGCACTCCTTGGCGTCTATGACCGGTATGCCTAAATGGACTTCATGATCATCGGGCTTGAATGAGAATATGATTCTCTGCCTGTCCTCAAATCTCCTCAGAAGGTGCATTGTCAGGTAGCTTTTGCCCTGCCCCGATACGCCGGTTATTGACACGTTCCTGTTCCCTTTGTGCTCTATGTAGTCCCGGAGATTCGCCGCCCTGGCTGAGCATTCCTCCCTCCTGAATTTGCCTCTCTCCACATCGGGTATGATGTTATATGCAAGGGCTGTGTGGCCTGCAAACCTTCTCAGCCTCCCTGAGAGATCATAGAACAGCCTCTGCTCATTTCTCAGAGGCAGCTCTATAAGTGGCTTTGATAATACGCGCCTCGCATTTATGAGCTCTGAAAAGCCATATTCTCTCATATGCGTATTCTGGCTTTCCAAATATTTATTCATATCCCGCTACCTTTTTACAATGTATCGCCTGTGAAGGTTCAGCGTTACCGTGTAGTGTTCCACCTCTACTGTGCGGGTTTCTACCAGGTAAATGAGGATTATAACGCCGATGACCACAGCGAGAATTATGCTGGATTCGAGACCCAGAGCAAGGTATACCAGGTACGCAGGTATGCCGAATATTGCTGTGAAGATTATGATGTATATGAGCAGAATGAGTACACAGTACAGCAGGACAAGAGCTCCGATGAATGTCAGAAAGAAGCCCATCACTCCTATTGCCTCGTAGAATACGTTGCCGGACATCGTCATGGCAAAGAGGAGGGACCAGAGTCCCTGCCATACCAGGCCGGCTGTGAGCACTGCAACCGAAGCGATCAGGAATCCGAATGTCAGGGCATCTTCGTCCATGATTACCTCTGTGCCCTGAATCTCCTGTTTGGAGTCAGTGTTGCGGATATTGAGGCCTCCTCGCGCTTGAAGATTAGTCCGCGCCTCGTTATGACAAGATCCATCCTGAGCACAGGATTTGACTCGTATTCCACGTAGCTTATGTCGGGATTCCGCTCCATGAACTCCCTTATTGCAGCAATCTGCTTCCTGTCCTCAAGCTCGTACTGGTTAACCGTATTATCGATAACCGTTTCCTGGAGCCTCTCTATGGTGCCTTTTCTTTCCGGTCTTGCTGTCTGGTATCCCACTATTTCTGGCTGTGAGTTTTCAAAATAAACAGGCTCATCGCAGTTCTCAACAACTCTTCTCATTCTATTCATTTTCTTTCTCTCCCTGGAAGAAAGCCAGCCATGTCTGGGCCTTTGCCAGGAGTTCCTCAACCGTCAGGCTGTCCGGCTCAAGTGAGAGTATCTTGGATAGCGGATGCGACGGGAACTTGGCTAAGAATCCTGCCTTGAGCCTGGAAATATCGAGTCTCCTGCTCTCCTCCATAAGTTATGAATGCTTTCCTGCTAATACGTCGATTTACAGGAGATTACGACGGCTACTGGCAGCATCGTGTAAATTGGAGAAGCCTTCCAGGGCTGCTGGGTCGTACATATCGATCTCATCAGAGTAAGAATATCCGCAATCGCAGCTGAATTCCATGGAGAGATGCTTCAGCATGATGTCTATGTGAAGCTCATCGCTAATCTTGTACCTTGAGGCTCTGTTTCCGGAAATTGACAGGGACAGGGGCTTTTTCTTCCGGCACCTCGGACAGGGGATTTTATTATTGGTCTCGCTGAACCTGATAATGAAGTAAAAGTAGCCTTTTTCCAGCAGGTTCCAGAAAAGCATAGGCTCAGATTCTATCATTCTGGTGTAAATTTCCTCCGGCCTGGATCTAAGCTCGACCCTTCTTTTATCCTTTCTTACTGGTATCCTCTCTATAAAATCCCTGCGCATTAGCCTCTTGATGCTGTTGTCAATCCATTCATGCTTTACGCTGTTTATTGACTTTATTTCTTCTTCCGGAAGGCCTGAAAATTTCACATAAAGGTCCTTGGGATAGGTGCTCTGAAAATTTCTCTCCCTGTCCTGAATTGCCCTGAGGACTTTCTCAGCCTTTGCGTCTCCGGGAATGCAGTAATCAATGGGCGTGGATAAAAGCACAGATCTAAAACGGCATTTTCATTATAGCCTTTCCGTTTGGCAGTACTGCCTGGAATTCATATCCCTCACCAAGCAGCTTCTCTATCTCGTTCATCGGTACAAGCTTCTGCTTCGATCCGTTGCTTGTCATTGCACCTGCGACCTTGTCTCTTAGCAGCTTCTGGAAGTCCTCAGTGCTTATGTCTGCAAGATCCATCTTGTCAATTTCGTCCTGCCTGTATCCCACAGCAGAAAGAAGCTGCTGCTGTAAGTAGAGTCTCGCATTATCTTCGGATACCTCGCTCATTCTCGTCTCCATATATTTGAGGCACTTCTGGTACGACAGTCTCATCTCTTCGATCATGTCGGGAGATAATCGCTTATTGGTGCTGTACCTTGCCTCGATATCGCCTTTATGACCCATAATGAATTGCCTCCAGGGATGCGATATCAGGCCCTTGGATTCTGCAATATCAAGTGCAGTTGAGAAGT
>JAJYZI010000029.1 GCA_021800105.1 Thermoplasmata archaeon | reverse complement strand
CCGGAAGATATTTATCCCCGGAATCCGCTGCAAGCTTATGGCTCCTCAAGGAGAACTCATCCATCTCCTTTCTTCCGATGCCCTTCAGATCTGCAAGCTTTTCGGCGGTAAGGCCCATAGAGTAGCCGGTATTCATGTCAAGTCTAGCATATTCCGGACGTACAAGCAATTTGATGTTAGGCTTAATATGGGGGTTGTTTGAAAGTGGCACATGTGTCATGTGTTCCATACCTCCAGCCAGCACAATGTCCGCATTCCCTGTCATGATCTCCATTGCACCTATGCTTATTGCATTCAGGGAGGACGAGCAAGCGCGATCTATTGCCATAGCCGGGACGCTGACAGGTAGTTTTGAAAGCAGGGCTGGATGTTTTCCACCATATGTCCAGTTTTCGTCTGCCTGGAGGGCACAGCCTGTAATTAAATCAGATATCTCCTGGGAGCGCACTCCCGTGGAAGAAATAGAATCGTTTACGAGGTTTGCAAGAACCTCATCCATCCTGATTCCATTGAATGCATCACGTTCTGGGTCATTTGGTCTTGATCTTGAAAACGGGCTCCTTTTATAGTAAACGATGAAAGCGTCTTTCTGATCGGGCATAATTATCTCTTCCATGATACAAGTAGTATTAAAATGAATTATGCTGATATGAGTGCCGATAGATTTTAATAATGTCACAAATCGCAATTTGAGTCAAGGGCCATTTTTGAATAGTAACAGACCTTCCGGAGACGATAAGAATTAAAAAAAAATGGGTCGCAATAGACCCTAAAATTCATTGAAATAAACTTAAGAACCTGCTCGAAGAGCTCTCAAAAGTTTTTCATTTATTGCCAACGATTCAAGACCCTGCGCGATTCCTCTCTCCAGCAGAGTAGTACTTATCTTTTTCAGCAGTTCCTGCATCTCCTTTGTCCGTCCAAGTCCAATATATGGAGTGACTCCGAATATGAGCCTGCTGGGTGTTGCTGTTCCCACGAAAACACTGGACATCCTTTTCACAATTTCTGGGAGTACCTTAAACGCAAGATCCCTGTTGGCAGGTTCCGCTCCGAGAGATGAGAAGTAGGATGTTATATCCTGTTTCTTGATCTTTCCATCATCAATCAGCTTAGTCACAAAGTTGTAACTCTCTTCGCCCTTAACGTGGCCCATGGCCGATATGATCTTGACCCTGTCCTCATCGCTCTTCACTTTTGCCAGCTTATCTGCCAATTTCCTGACATCAGAAGAATTCAGCGCTGCAGCAAGTGCGATGGCTCCTCTCATATCTGGAACCTCCTCTTCCATAGTATCAAATTTCTTCGAAAGCTCCAACGCAAATCCTGGGTCCATCATCGCGAGCCTTGCGCTTAAAGTTCCGCGTAGAATTGTATCATTCACGGATTCGCCTTTCCTCATACTGCCAAGCCTTTCAAGCTGTGTCCTGTAGAACTTTGTGCCCAGATCAACGAGCTTCTTGTTCCTGTAATCAAGAAGATATAACTGCTGGTACTGTGAGGAGACTTCCTGCACGACAGTGTTATCCTGATCTCCGTTGAATTTGGAGAGATAATGCGCATATTTTTCAAAATCAAGCTTGCCTGACACCAGGAATGCGAACATGTCTGATACTATGCCCCATCTGTCAAGATAACTCATACTCTTCATATTGCTGAGCATGTTCTCATACAGTGCCTCATCATAAAGAACCCTGTAGAAACCTGACTCGTCGGCATTGAGTTTAACAAAATCATGAGCATCTAGATCCAGATGTTCTGCTTCCATCAACAATGCCTCCTCCTTTCCCTTTCTCTTAAGAGTGAGCGGTATGGGCCAGGTCTCTTGTGACTGTGTTCCATCCAGCAGGAAGCGCTTCTGCTCGAGATGAAGCCTTTGTCCATTGAGCTTCACCGATACATACGGGTATCCAGGCCGCTTGATCCAGGATTCCATTACCTTGCTGATGGGCTTTCCGGAAGTCTTCTCAATGCTCTTCCACAAGTCTGCACCAGTTGCGTTCTGGTAGGAGAATGTCGTCAAATAGGATTGAATTCCCTCCCTGAATTCTTGATAGCCTGCATATTTCTCAATCATTCTCAGTATCATGCCTCCTTTTCCATAGCTTATCTGGTCAAAAATCTGGGCTACGGTCTCTGGATCCTTCACATCCACATCTATCGGATGCGTTTTCTGAAGTGAATCGTCGTTGAATGCGCCAGCTGCTCTTGTGAGCATCATCTCGCCAGTTATATACCAATCCGGGTAGTACTTCTCAACCATCTTGTACATCATGAATGTGGCAAAACTCTCGTTTAGCCAGAGATCATTCCACCATTTCATCGTGACAAGATCGCCAAACCACTGATGTGCAATTTCATGCGCTATTACGGAAGCGACTCTCTTCTTCGTTATCTCGCTTGTATTCTTGTTTACAAGAAGAGCGGTTTCCCTGAAAGTAATGGCACCCCAGTTCTCCATTGCTCCCGCGCCAAATTCTGGCACAGATATGAGATGCATCTTGGGAAGTGCATAATCTATTCCAAAGTAAGAGTCAAAGAACTCAAGTGATTGCTTTCCAACCGTTATCGGAAAGTCAGTGCTGTCAAGATTATTTGCAAGGCCGCTGAGATATACATCCTTGTCCTTGTATTTTCCAGCCCTCGTTTCAAACTTTCCTATTCCCAGGTAGAGGAGGTATGTGGACATCCTCGGCGTTTCACGAAAAACGTAAACCTTCTTCCCTTTTGAGGCTTCCACCTTCTTTGCAGGCATATTTGAAATTACATCGAGTCCATCATCAACCTTGACGGTGAGTGCGAAGACAGCTTTCCAGCTTGGATCGTCGACGCAAGGAAAAGCCATCCTGGCTCCGGTGGATTCAAACTGTGTCGTCAGCATCTCACTTCCGTCAACTGCTTTCGCGAGATAGAGGCCCATAAGTGTCTTGGAAGCTTCGGCGTGAAATCTGATCTTCAGGGATGATTTTTTTCCAAACTTGCCCTTTACGATGACTTCATCATTCTTGGATCCCTTTTGAAACTGTGCCTTGGCACCGTCAAGTTCTATACCATCAATAACTGGACCGGATACATTTAGCAACAGGGAGTCGGATTCACCCTCGGTGGTTATGGTTTCGTCACCAGAATAAGAGTGGCCAGAAAAATTGACGTCTAACGATATATCGTATTTTTCTATTTTCATGTGTTGAGAATACCATATGAAGTTTAATTCTATCGATCCGCAGGCTTTGTAATATATCTTTCTAGAAGAATCAGGCCAGCTTGCCAGCAATTATCTCCGAAAGATCGTTAATTTTAATTTTCTCCTCTCTGTTTGTCACCTTTCTGGCATCATCAAGCATGATCATGCAGTATGGACATGCTGTGACGAGCGTTGTAGCTCCAGTCTGATCGGCCATTTCCATTCTCTTATGCGATATTTTGGTACCGGCGGTTTCGTTCATCCAGAGCCTCCCGCCGCCCGCTCCACAGCATAAGGATTTTGTTTTGTTCATTGCCATCTCCACTACGTTGCTAGAAACCGAACCAAGTGCCTCCCTTGGAGCATCAAACACCCTGTTGTATCTTCCTAGATAACATGGATCGTGGAAGGTATATTTCTCTTCTTTATCCCCTTCCTTTGCAACTTTTATTTTTCCATCTTCAATAAGCTTGGCAATATATTCGGTGTGGTGGAATACCTCCACTGTATATCCCATAGAGGCATAATCGTTTTTTAGTGAGTTGAAGCAGTGGGGACATGCTGTAATTATCTTCTTAACGTTATGTTTCTTCAGCGTCTCAATATTCTGGGTCGCCATTGTCTGTGCCAGGTATTCATTTCCAGTCCTTTTGGCAGGATCGCCGGTACATTTTTCCTCTTCTCCCAGGATAGCAAAGTTGATCTTTGCCTCTTTCAATATCTTGACAACAGATTTTGCTATCTCCCTGTTCCTTGGATCAAAACTTGACACGCATCCAACCCAGTAAAGGAGATCGAAATCATCGCTTTGCGATTTGGATATAATGTTAATTCCAAGATCCTTTGCCCAGTCCGCCCTGGTAGATTGTGGATTGTTAAATGGTGAATTGTACATTTCAAGATTCCTGTACATGTCAATTGTCTCCTTGGGTGCCTTGCCTTCGTTCAGCACCAACGATCTTCTCATATTCACGATCTTGTCAAGATGATCAATCATCACTGGGCACTGCTCCACACATGCCATGCAAGTCGTGCAAGACCAGAGATCCTCCTCTGCTATCGCTGATCCTATAACTGGTTTTATCAGATCTGACTTGGCGGGATCTCCATGAGATCGCCTGATTTCTGGACCTTCGGCAAGTACTACCTCCCTGAGGTCCCATATTATGTCCCTCGGCGAGAGCGTCTTCCCTGTCATTGCCGCAGGGCAGTTAGCAGTGCATCTTCCGCATTCCGTGCAGGCGTAGAAATCCAGGTAATCCTTCCAGGTGAAATCACGTATATCTGTCGCACCAAACTTGGTCTCCTTTTCAAAATCTATCGGCATTAACTGTGCCTGTGGGGTGTCTTTCAGCAGAAGGACGTTGAACGGGGCTGCAAGTAGGTGAAGGTGTTTTGATCTTGGTATATATACAAGGAAAACAAGAAAATCCAGTGCATGGATTGTCCATGTTGTCCAGTAAAGATAGTAACCAGCAGGTCCTGTTATTTTTGGAAGTGAGGTTGCCAGCGCATATGTGATTGGAGTGTATTTTACCGGAAGCCCTCCCATAATGGCCCCAGGAATTGTCTGCGATACACCATCTATTCGCAGAATACCGAGTATGTAGTAAGTGACCATCAGGGTGCCAACTAGGAAGAGTATGAACGCCGCCTCAAACCCGTTATACCCCTGATACCTCGGAATTCTGATGACCCATCTGCGCAATACTGCATATATTACATCCGCTATCAATATCACAGCTAATATATCCACGGTGAAGAACACGGCATCTGCAAAACCGCCTGGCGGAATCAATGCCTTTCCGGGCAGAAGACCAGTAAAGAAGAAACTGAGGGAATATCCGGCGAATGCAATAAATCCCCAGAACATTATCGCATGCATTATTCCCCCGGATAAGTCTTTGAAAAGTTTCCCCTGCAGAAAAACGTTTCTTATGACATAGAAGAGCCTTCTTCCGACATTTGCCTTCATCTTCACTTTTTTCTGTGGTATCTTGAAGGCATACCATAGCAGGGAATAAACAGTATAGAGGAAAAGCAAAACCGCAATAATAACGCCAGCCAGAAGTAGAATTGAGAAAAGGTACATCAGTCACCACACCGGAAATTCACGCAATTCACGCTTGATCATATCCATGCAATATATTTATTGTTTCCCAAAGCTTGCCATTTTAAGAATCCCTGAAGTTTTAAGCTTTAAAGCACATCGCATTAAATTTGCACTAAGGCCGCACTCCCAAAAATATGAAAGCATAATATGACAACTGGAATCATTTCCTCCTACGCCCTATTGCGATGGCCGTCGCCGATATCAGTGTGAGCGCAATAAGCGTAAAGATTATCTGGTATACCCTGTTCGATAAGATAGAGGTATAATTCAGATTCACTATTCCAGTTTGCTTGACAGCGGAAAAAGTAATTGATTCTGTTATCTTATATCCGTTAACGGTAACTGATCCATATGAAGGGGTTGCAGCAAAGCCCGTCGGGTTCGAAATATTGAATGCAAGCGTTGAATTGCAGAGATAAAAGACAATAGACGTGTTGCTGGAGGTAATTGTCTTGGTTCCTAACGTGACAGACCATGACATACCATCTGGAAGACCTGTTTCGTTGAATACCACAGGAGCCAGGTAAGTATCGAACTTGACAGTTATGGTCGACGGTTTACCACCAGAAAGTACAACCGTTTCGGTCGAAGAGTTAAAGTAAATCCTGTTTGTAGTACCTGCGCGATATGTGTAGGTGCCGTTCATCAAATCTATCGTGATATTCGTGCTGTTAGATGATGCAATAAAAGTTTTTCCGGAGGAATTGGTAATGTTGACATACCAGTAGCCGGCAGGCATTCCCACCTCTGAAAAGATCTCTATGTATAAGACTGGATAGAACTTTATTGTCATTGAGGTTGAATTATTTCCTGAAATCAAGAAGGTTCCTTGACCATTAACAGGTTTGTAGTCCAGGCTATCATCTCTGGCAGAATAGTTATAAGAACCATTACTCAGCAGGAATCGAATCGAGCTTGAAGAGGAGCCCTGGGTAAACAAATTTCCAGATGAATTGGAGATCTCTACTGACCAGGTTGTCCCTGATGGCAGACCTGATTGGTAGAACGAAGCAGCGAACTTTGAGACCTTGAATGTGATATTTACCGTTAATGAACCATTTACGGTGATATTACCTGAAGACGGATAAGAAGAGTAAGACATATTAGTGCTTGAAACATTAAATGAATACGATCCATTCGGGAGGCAGTATACCACGCTAGAACCAGCCGGCGCGTATTCAGAAGCGCCGGAAATGTTCACATACCATTTGCCCGACGACAGGCCAGTTTCATTGAAACTAACTTTGTGCCCCAGTTGGGCATTTATGAAATTATAGGAATTTATGCTCCCCCATCCAACTGCCAGGCTGTACCCGTCCATAGCTTTGAAGTCTGCGTTCGATCCATTGTTAATAAAGTAGAAAACCGGTTTTCCACGAAGTGACCCAGAGACCTGTTCCTGTCCAAACTTGTAAAGGAGGGAGTTGATAAAACCCTCGGAGCTGTGAAGTGAATGATCAATCGTAGCTATTTGACCAGCGACAAGCGGTGATGCAATGCTTGTACCATCCACACTGAAATAACCGGTTTGTCCTTTTAGGGACAGGTAAATTGTCATGTTCGCTCCATCCGCAGCAATATCTGGGGTACCTCTGCCGGAGGAAACGCCAGTTATATTTGCTGCGCCTGATATGACACCGCTCGCATCTGGCGAGGACAGTTGCCATTTAGGTTCAGAAAATATCTTGCTTACACCACCCTGGGAGCCATTTCCTTTGCAAGGGGTATTGAACCATACAGCCTGGGACAATATGCCAGTTGTTCCGGATCCATTACTTGACTGCGTTCCCGATAATTCAGAATAAGAACCTCCTACTGCCAATGTTCCGAAGTCATTATATGCCATGGAAGCTGGAAACGAGGGGATAGGCGACGGTGTGTTTCCATTATCTCCGGAAGAGGCAAGAACAGTAATGCCTCGAGCTGCGGCTTCCATCTCATATTGCATCCATGCCGAGTCGTTGCAATCGGGTGTACCCCATGAATTTGAAATTGCGACGACCTTCGAAAGCGCCGAGTTCACTGTTTTATTATAGCCTGGGGAAAGTATGGATGCAAAGGCAACATTAAGGTCACTTAGGCACGGGGCAGAACCGTATACTTCAACGACAGAAGCACCAGGAGCAGTTGAGCCTGCCATCTCAAGATCCAGGGTACTTTCGATATTTGCACGAGATGAGTCGTTCTGTGAAGATGGACCTGGTGGAAGTGCACCACATACAGGATAACCATATACCGATGGTGCAGGTTCGCCGGAAGGCAGATTTTTTGCAAAATAGGTCGATATGTCGGTAGGATTATAAGGGGCAACTGGCGCTCCGGAACTGTTGGTCCCAGCCCACAGGATAGTCGCTACCGTTTCATTTGTTGGATATCCGAACTGCGTGTAAAGCTGCTTAAGCTGATACGCAGTCTGGAAGTCTGATCCGTATAATGCCTGCGCTGACCCGCTGCCTGTAAAGAGGGGTGACAAAGTGGGTGTGAACCTGTCGCTAAATCCGGAAATAGAGGCTATCTTTCCAAAGCTAGCATCCACGCTTGGCGCGGAATCAGGGGCAAAAAAGTTCTTTCCCGGGGCATGGTAAAGCATGATCTGCGTGTGGAAAACATCCTCAAACTGCGATACAGTACCAGTGAGGGACATGGAAACCCTGTCTGCAAATGTTCTTGACACGATGAGACCATTTGATCTGAAAAAGCTCTCATATGACGCATATTCGGAATTGCTTGGAGAGAACATGGAAATGAACTGGTTCTCCGTCAGGTATCTATGATATTCCGGTGAAAACGGATCCTGTAAATTTAGGAGCAGATTGCTCAATCCAGACAAGTTCCTGAATTCAAGCGTAACAAGAACATTCAGCATCTTGCTCTGGTTGATCGGACCTAGCTGGACATCCGATCCAAGATAAGTACAGGATGCAGCGGCCGATATGTGTTGTGAAACAAGATCGGTAGAACGGAGTTCGGGTTGTGATGGATGTATATTATTCTCCATTAGCCCTATCCCCGAAAAAAGGATGGCTGTTATTATTATACATGCAATATAATTGTATTTCACTCAGAGGAATAAGGATTCATTATAATATAATTAATGGTACGAATTATGTTCTATTCAAAATGAAGAAGCCATACTATTCATGGATTAGGGCTTCTGCATTAAGAATATGTACTCATGCTTGAATACATAATATCCTCCGGCGAGGGCACGGTATCTCCACAGCTCTTCCTGGCTCCTTTTTCCCCTGGTACCTTCAAAATTCTTAACTATGATGCTTTTTAGAGTGAAGCCGGTTTCCATGAGCTTTTGCATTGAGTAGAAGCCAACCGGGATCCATGAACCGGACGCATACTTATCGCCAATGACCATTACCAGATGTCCATTTTCCGATAGGATATCGTAGCATTTCTTTCCTACACTGTATATCCTCTGCAGAAAGACTTCTAAATTTGGGGAATTCGAAAGATCCCTTTCATCCTGACTGAAGCGTATTATGTCAAAATATGGGGGATGCAGCATAATCAACGTCGGCGAGGGTGCTTTCAAATCCTTCAGAATTTGCTTAAAATCATCCCTGAGACTATCTCCTTGAATCATCATAGACATGACGCCATGATTATCCTGCAGCGTGCTGAGAGCGTCCTTGGCTTTTGCAGTGGTCTCCGGGTTCAGGTCCATACCAATAGAATTCCTCCCTAGAGCTGCGGCTTCAAAAAGCGTGGTACCGCTCCCCGCAAAAGGATCAAAAACCCAATCGTTCTTCCTGGTGAACCTTAGAATGAATTGCCTCGGTATCTGCGGTACAAAATTTCCCCAGTACCAGGCGGAATTACCCTTTGAACTTTCTCTTCTTTCAAGATGCCAATAACTGTCAGTAACTATGTCTTTGTATTTTTTCCATTGATTAAGGTTTAGATCATTTACACCGTTGTTTCTTTTGGCGCCAAGTGATCTAGAAAGCCTCCTCAGATAGTAATTCATCCTCTCTTCGGTGAAGGCCGACATTGCCTGATCAATTTCACCCAGCAGATAGGGGAGAGAAACTGTGTCTTGATCCGCCCTTTCTTCGGCATTCTTCAAAAGTGGGGATTGCGTAGATAACAGATTCTCCTTGAGATTACCTAAATACTTCCTTTTAGAATCGATGCCGCCTAAAGCAATGATCTCCTCGATGACGCGAACCAGCTTCCCTTGATCAAGAGAGCGGCTAACTATTTCATCATTCGAAGTCATTGAATATTTCCTGCCTCTGGAAGGTTTCTTGATACTTGTTTCCATGTTACAAAGACATAAAGGCAAGGCAGGATTTAAGACTGTTTTCTGCATGCTTCATCAGAGATTGCTTATGGAAGAAGAGCTAACAGCATCAGGTCTAATAGATCTCATCAATGAATCATTCCCTTCACTGAGGATATCCAAAATTACAATAAATAACAGGGGATGGGACAATCTTGTCGCCATAGTCAATGATGCTGTGGTTTTCAGGTTCCCAAAAAACCCAGGCGCTGAAAAAAACATGAAAAGCGAAATAAAGTTGATCAGGGAACTATCCGGATTTCCTGTCAGCTTGCCCAACTATACACACATCCCTGATTCAAAGAGATTTTTTGCTGGTTATCCGATCATTCCAGGTGTAGCACTGAACAATGCATCAACGCTGGGAAAAGGCCTAATGCGGGATATTAAGGCCATACTAAAATACCTGAGAAACTTAGATATCAGCGTTGCGAGATCTGCAGGGATACCAATCTACGACAAGGATTCTTGGCTGGAACTGCACCAGGGCCTACTTGACAGCTTTGAGCAGTCTCTTTCAGGGATAACGGAACCAAGCTTTTTCCCAGAACTGAGGAGGGAACTTATTGATGCAATATCCGGAATAAGCGGGGAATGTTTTTCACTTGCACATGGTGATCTATACCGGGGAAACGTGCTGATTTCACAGAGGCACGACAGGATCAGCGGTATAATAGACTGGGGCGATGCATTCTACGGGGACTATGCTTTTGACATCGCAGCGGTGACACTTGATTTCTCCAGCAGACATAGCATGGAGCTAGTGAGAGAATTTTCTCCGGAAAGCGATGAGACCGCAATTAAAAGGATATCCTACTATTCAAAAGTCGAGCCACTTTACCTTGCGGATAATCTGATGAGAAAGGGTCACACCTCTGAAGCGAAAAGAATCGTATACGAGATCATGAAAAAGGGCGGATAGAACTAGTTCTCGAGTGAGAAAATCTCCCCTTTCGATCGTACAGATCAGAAATATTTATAACTTGAATCATGCTTTAGCCCTTATGGTATATGAAGCAGAAATCAGCCGCACAAACCCATCATTGATATTGTTCCTCATAGATCAATCAAGGTCAATGAGTCACAAGTTGCCGGGTGGAGAAAGATCTAAGGCCCAGGAAGCCTCAGATGCAATAAACAGGCAGATTGGGGACTTTGTTCTCAGATGCACAAAGAGCGACGGAATTCGTGATTATTTCTATCTCGGCGTCATTGGTTATGGTTACGTCACGGGTAAAGCAGGGTCTATCCTGAAAGGGGATCTGATCCATCCAATTTCTGAATTGGCAGGAACTCCTATCAGGACAGAAAAGAGAAAGATGAAGGTGTCAGATGGAACCGGCGGAGACATAGATGTGGACTATGATTTTGGAGTATGGTTTGATCCTGTTGCAAATGGTGACACTCCAATGTGCAAGGCACTGTCTCTCGCAAGGGACGCAATCAAGGACTGGGTTGAGGAGCACCCGTCATCTTATCCACCGATACTTATCAATATTACTGACGGGCAGGCTACAGATGGAAATCCGGAGGACGTCATCAAGGAGATTCAGGAAATGAAGACCTCAGACGGTGACACACTCATTTGGAACTGCCACCTATCTTCTAATCCCTCCACACCGGTATCATTCCCTTCCGAGGAGTCTGAGCTTCCGAACGATAAATATGCAATCTCTCTGTTCGGTGTCTCCAGCATTCTTCCCTCACAATATGTAGGATATGCGAGGGAAATGCAGATAGATCTCAAGGACAGCGCCAGGGCATATGTATTCAACGCCCAGCTGGAACAACTCGTTGAGTTCATTGATATCGGAACAAGAGGTCCCCAGGGGCAGATGCAATAATTGCTTTCGGTTAGAGAGTTCCACCGCCCCAAATCCGGGTATCGGGAATCAGAATACGAGGATGCATTCTCGATCGATGCTGATGGAGGCAAATTTGCTGTAGCTGACGGAGCCACAGAGTCTAGTTTTTCAAACATCTGGGCTAAGGCTCTGGTCTCAACGTTTGTCGAGAACCCCCCTCCTATGGACATGAACGACAGGCAGTCAGTTAAGAACCTTTTAGATGAAGCCAGGAAGAAATGGTATGAGGGAATAGACTGGACCTCGCTTCCATGGTTTCAGAAGAACAAGGCAGTCCTTGGATCATACTCAACATTTTTGGGTCTTCAGGTAGATTCTCCCGAAAACCCGAGGAGATACAGGTGCATCACTATAGGCGATTCATGCCTGTTCCATCTTTCTGGCCCGAAGATGGAGTCGTTTCCTTTTTCAGACTACAGGGATCTCAACTACACCCCAAGGCTCATGTGGAGCGGTCATGGGTATCCAATCGGCCTGAGCAAGGATGTAGAGCCTCCAGGACTTGAAGTCAAATATGGAAAGATAAAGGACGGCGACACACTTATCCTGGCTACGGACGCAATCTCCAAATGGATGCTTCAGAATAAATTTAACAAACCCTGGCAGCAGATTCTGGACAACGCCGACAACTGGGATTCTTACATCGGAGGGCTCATTTCAAGCGGTGCAATGAAGAATGACGACATAACTGCAATTTTTATCTCTGTATCTTAGCCAGCTTGTCTGGATCTATGCCGTCCCAGAGAGGGTCATGCTGAAGTGCCTCAACAAGAAGCTTTGTCAGCTTTCTTATCCTGCCTTTTTTGTCAAGAAGCTCTTTTATTAGCGGAGATCTGTCAGGAATAAGGAAATCACTTTTCCTGAAAAGCAGGCAATCCTGGTCACCTCTGTTATATCTGCCCCACAAGGAAGGATCAGATGCCACTGCGAGTAGGGAAAGATATGTCACAAGAACGGAGAAATTGTCCAACCGCTCGCTATATGTCGATGTAGTTCTCTGCGGATGCTGGAAATGATCATGTCCATTCTCTGGAGCCTTCATCCCCTTGAGGCTAGGTACATACATCCCATCATAGTCAACAAGCGTGATTCCATCCGATGAGTTAACCATGACATTATCTCCTGATATGTCACCATGGGACATTCCATAAGACTGCAGCCTGACAGCCACAGAAAGGAATTTTTTCGCAACGTCTGAAATCTTCCGAGGCGTTTCGAGATTATTGGAAATGTATGAATTCAGATTGACACCGTCTATCCACTCCATCAACAGTGCAGGAAAATAGACTGCAGGATTCTTAAGTGTCCTTACAGTCTTTGGCAGATAACTGAAAGACGCAAAAGTGGCCCCATCATTGAAGCGTGAAATTGCTTTTGAAATGAGGAAATAGCGTTTACTAAGATCAGGTTTGCTGCGGGTAAAGCATTTCAGAGCATGGGCAGATTGTCCATTCTGCAACTTGAACACTGTTCCGTAATTTCCCGAGGAATAAACAACGTTTCCAGGCATGTTTACATACGGATTAGGAACAATCTTTGAAGAAAGTATTTCTCCTCTCTCCTTGGAAATGCTGAACTCAAGATTCTGCATGGCCCTCGAATAATCGCTCTGGCTCGGCCACGAGACGCTTTGCGGTATTGAGTCCAGGTCTGGAGGGACTTCATCTATAATTGTTCTCGGATCGGGTTGAGCTGGAATCGTTTCTACCGGACTGGGCGGTTGCGCCTGTTTCTCAGGCACATCTGTTTTTGTCTTCTCCTCTATCTTCGTCTCCTCATTGCCCTTTGCATCCTTGGGCTGCAACTGCTTTACAGGTGGCTTTGCGAATGTCGCGGCAACAAACAGGAAGAAGGCGTAGAACACGATATCATAAAGGGGAAGCAAATATGCTATGATCAGGGATGCAAGGACAGGGGCAACGAAAAGGAAGCGTCGCCTCTTGGATCTGAATTCATACATGAATACAGCAGATGATATGGCAAGCACTATAACAAGGAGTACCAGGGTTTCAACAAAACTCAGAGGGTTCTGCAGAAGTGACATAGTGAGAAGTATAACTATTGCCAGAAGGGAATAACTTCCTGATTCCCAGCTTATCAGCTTCCTTAGTCTCAATGCAGCAAAAATTATGAACAGAAGGGCAGCGACGACTATAATGTGAAAAGTCTCGTATGCGCTAAAAATCGAGGCAAGGTGGAGCGAAGCCTCAACATATGCCCAGGATCTGTAAAGAAATTGCACCGGCACTACTGCTAAGAAAAGAAGGACGAAGATGATGGCCAGGATCTTGGTTATATATTTCATTTCTACAGGATGAAGATCATTCTCTACCTCTATTTTTTATCTTTGGTATCTGTTAGGCGCTATTTTATTAAATTACTTACTATTGTACTTATATGCTGATTGTCGACGGAAGGAAGGAGTCGAACCTCCACTCCACATGGTCGCCAGAAAATAGTGAGATATGCACAGTTCCACAGAACGAGATCGTTCAGATCATCATACCTGACTCTTCAACAATGCAGATAACGAAAGACTCAACTTCTGATATGTTACGCAAATTGGACGCAAGCAAGTACGATGCTGCAGTTGGTCCCATAAGGGTCGAAGGCGCCACCAACGGTGACTCGCTTGAGATCGAGATTATACAGATCAAGACGGCAGACTGGGGATGGACCTCCGTATCGTCTGACTTCGGCCTACTCAAGAACAGGTTCAACGAACGACTTTTTCACTGGAGCATATTTGGTGGTTACGCGACTCCAAGGAACGGTTTTTTGCATGGCATAAGAATAAGGACCGATCCGTTTCTTGGCGTGATCGGCACGCAACCCGCTTCCGGTAAATACGGCATGATACCACCGCGGCACTTTGGTGGAAACATGGACAACAGGCTTCTCAGGTCAGGATCCAGGCTGTACCTGCCATGCAACATTGATGGGGGAATGGTTTCTTTCGGGGATCCGCATGCGGCTCAGGGTGATGGGGAAGTGTGTGGTACGGCCATAGAAACTCCCGCTGAAGCAATGGTCAGGTTCAGGGTCCTCAAGGGAGAAAGAATCGCTTTTCCAAGGGCAAGGGTACCTTCGGTGGCAGAACCAGAATCCATCATGACGTCAGGAATATCCAGAAGCTTGAAACAGGCTGCCATCACCGCTGTGGAGGAGATGATTGATGATCTGGTAAGGATGCATGGCCTGAGCGGCGAGGAGGCATATGTGCTTTGCAGCGTAGCTGGTAACCTGAAGGTCTCCGAGATCGTGGACGAGCCGAATTTTGTTGTATCTATGACACTTCCAAGGAATATATTCAACCAAACTTAGCTTTCCTCATGCAGAAGGCTAAATGCAACTTGCAAAGAAACCTTTATTACAAGAATCTGACTGAGTAAGCGGATGCAATTCAAGACCTCGTTCAATATACCCGCATCGCTCTGCATTAAGTGCAGGTCTGCGAAGAATCTTTGCGGCCTCTCATACTGTCCAATACTGGTCAGCACAATGGTAACACCCAAATTCGAGAGGCAGATTAAGAATGAGGTATCAGGATCATCTCCGCCATCTGTGTTTGTTGGGAGGTTTGGTTACCCAAAGATCAAAGTTTATCCTTCCACCCCACCGGAATTCGGGGAAACCGGAAGTTATGAGACACCCAAGGATTGGATGAAAATGGACATGGAAAAATTCCTTTCAATGCGTCTCTCAATGCTGAGGGGTGGAATGGAAGTTTCTGTGAAAAATGCATCCTCTCCCGACAGCAAGCTTCTGGACACCCAACTTCTATCTATGGCAAGCAAGCCTGTTGACATGGAGATGATTTTCAGCAAGAGCATGCTTTCATCGAAAATAGTGCTTTCTGAATATACTCCTCCAATGGGACCTGCCGCTCCGCTTAAGAACATATCTTATGGAAATGTGAAAATAGAACCATATGTTGAGCGCGCATTCAATGACACAGATCTGAAGGCAGTCAATGCCATCTATGATCTTTACAGCAGGGGAATTGACGTTTCCCGGCTTTCTAAAATACTCAGCACAGGTGCATTCGGTGTAAAGGAAGATCGCAGGGCAGTCCCTACTAGATGGTCAATAACCGCGGTTGACAAGAACGTTTCAGATCTCAATCTGAAAACACTGAAGGGAATGGAGTCAGTCGACAAGTTTGAGGTTTTCGTGCGAAAAACAAGTGGAAATCTCTTCATGGGAATAATGGCGCCTGGAAACTGGCAGTTTGAGTGGGGAGAAGCATGGTTTCCAGGCAGCACATGGAATACATGGGGATCTGATGCTGAAGTCGAGATAGATTATGAGGGTTACAACGGGAGGAAGGACTACCCTGGTATTGGCGGCTGTTATTATGCATCAAGACTTGCTGCAACGGAATATATGCTGAAGAGGAAGAGGATGGCAATTCCTCTCTTATGGAGAGAGATATATCCTGGATTCAACCTCCCTGTTGGTGTCTGGTACGTGAGGGAAAACCTCAGGGAAATGTTCAACAGTAAACCCTTGCAGTTAGACGACATCGAGAGTTGTATTCTTTTCCTGAAGACCCAGATGAAGATACCTGTGGAAAAGTGGCTCTCAAAGTCCACTATATACCGGTACCTTAAAGCAGGCTCTCTGGATCGATATATAGCTGCGTGATGGAAATGCGAGTACTGGAAGTGAAAGCAAAGTCAGCCCTGAACAGATCGGGAATGGTGGAACTGGATTATGCTTTCAACGCATATCTTGGATGTGCACATGGCTGCAGGTACTGCTACGCTGCTGATATCACGCCGGGTGAATCCCCTGAGACCTGGGGCGACACCGTAAGTGTCAGGACCAACATCATTGAGGTTCTGCAGAGGGAGATCAAGAGCAAAAGAAGAGGGCTCGTTGGTATATCTACCATAACCGACCCGTATCAGCCAATAGAGGCAAAATACAGGCTTTCACGACAGGCTATTATACTGCTTCTCGCAAATGGTTTCAGAGTCTCAATCCAGACAAAGTCTCCGCTGGTGCTCAGGGATCTAGACATTCTGCGCGGCAAGAAAGGGCTTGACGCAGGGGTCAGTCTTGCAACGCCTGATAAGGAGATATCAAGGCTCATAGACAGGAAGTCCCCGCTCCCGGATGCAAGGATAAGGACTCTGCGCGAACTAAGCAGGAATATGATCAAGACCTGGATGTTTCTCGGACCTATTATTCCTGGAATCAATGATACTGACGAATCGATCGAGGCTCTTATTTCGATGGCTTCAGACCTCAAGATCAGGGTTATTTACGATCTTCTCAACCCTTACAGCGGAGCCAGGTCAATGTTGGGCGAAACTCTGGGTTCGGGGTGGGGTTCCTCCATGAAGACACTCGACAGGCGGAAGTGGTGGGAAAACAGGGAAGCAACTATAACAAGACTTGCGGGACAGTATAATGTAGAATGCAACAGCGAAACCTCAGAACTCAGTGCCGAGACCGGCATTCTTTATAAGCCTCTTTATTGACGACATAGCCGCTTTGCCGTTCCTTCTATGAAAAGAATTATTAATAATCATGTTGATTCTCTCCAATCCGGATAGGTGTAAATCAAATGACAGCACTCAATATTTCAGTTAAAAACCTGCGGGAACTTGCAGATCTACTCAATACGGTTGTGGGAGAGGCTAAATTCAAATTCGACAAGGCGGGAATGCTCGTAAGGGTTGTAGATCCTGCACATGTAGCGATGATTAACGCAGAGGTTCCAAGGGAGGCATTCGTAGAGTATCAGATAGATTCAGACGAAGAGATCGCGCTGGATCTTGAAAAGCTCAAAAATGTGCTCAAACTTGCCGGATCAAACGACAATGTTTTTGTTCGCAAGACAAACGACAAGTTGAAATTTGAGCTTGGCACGGTGAGCAAAAGCATAACGCTTCTCGACAACAGTATAGTTACAGTTCCAAAGATACCCCAGATATCATCAGAATCTTTCCTGGTCATCAGCAGGGGTGATTTCGAGCGGGGCCTGAAGGCAGCAGAGGACGTATCGGATGCAATAAAATTCACTCTTTCTGCTG
>JAJYZI010000085.1 GCA_021800105.1 Thermoplasmata archaeon | reverse complement strand
TACCTACTACGTGCAAGAGAATTTGACTACTAATTCAATTTTTTCCATATCGATCATTCATGGATTTGATCACGATGACCATGGACATAACAATATGCAGATGATGTCCGTGTCCAGGTATTTACATAGATAAATACTCTTTTTTCCTAAAGTGATCTACCTAACTATTTTTTTATTTTAATTACACTTTGTATCCTGCTGCTTTCCTCTGCTCAAAAAAGCGCATCGTAGTCATATAGAGAAGTCTTGGAAGCCCTCTCAAGATATTTGTAATACCGCCTCAGAAACATCCGTTCAGTGCGGGTTCTTGACCATGGGAAGCTCACTCTTGCAGATCCACTTGCAATACCGACCTTGAGCATTACATTCAGGAGGGCAGAGAAATCTGCGCTTATGATTCCGCTATCCTTGTACGTGCTGAACCTGACCGCCATTCGCACAGCCTCATCAATAATAGATGATCTGTTATGCAGGCCCTTCCTGTTGAAGTTCAGAGTAAGAAAATTGAGCTTAAGCAGTGGATTCATTTCCGGGAAGTAGGGATTGGGAAAGTTATCATAGGCATGCAGGAAGCCATTCTTAAGTGCAGCTTGGAGTTGCTTGTCGAAGTGCGTTCCGTACGGGCATCTCAGGGTCCCTGTACCATCTTCAATTTCCCAAATTATTGAGTTGTGGAGGGATGAGGAAATATGTTTCATTATATGCTCTCTTTCGCGGCTTCTGATCACGATCACCCTGTCTATCGTATGATTTTTCTCGGGTCCACTAAAATTCTTTGAGAGGTGTTCCTTCATGGATATGTCTGCCGGGATAGTGGATACTGGCGGAAGGACATCAAGCAGGAGCAGATTCTCATTGCTGCCGGAATTAAGATCCCTTGACGCTACAAGGCTGAAGGAACTGCCCTCAAACTTTCCGATCCTGATTATCTTATAGGGTATGCTGGATAAGACCGATTGGAGGAAAGAAGTTACTATTGAAAGTGTCTTCTGCGATTCCCGGTCTATAGCGTATTCTCGATATAATGCGGAAGACCTAGTTGCCATTGGTCGTCACCATCTTTATCCCTGAAAGGTTGCTGATCACTCTGAGCACTGAGGACATCGATCCTCTTGGCATTGATATAAGCGTAATTAAATCCCTGGTTAGCGTGAGACGGCAGAAAGGGTTTGTATAGGTTTCCTCAAATATATAGAATGCCTTGCCTATTGGACTATCTTCGATTATACCTGCCGTGAAGCCGCGGCAGGCAGTTTGATGAATGGTATTGTCGCTGATACCCTGGTCTCTCTTGAAGCTTATTCCCGATAGGCTGGGTAGCCCTAATGATACGCCTGACTCGGGATAAATCTGGTTCATAATCCTATCATGAATGGCCCTGAAAGAGTTGATAAGACTTACGAAGAGATCGAAGACCGGTCCAGAATCCAGATGCTTCTCAGTGGACATGATGATGTTGAAGTCGTCCCGGATTTCAATATTGTGTGAACCATCTGAGAGCATATAAATCGAAGGGTATAATCCATTGATTATTCCATTTCTTATCTCGTTCAATAGATAATTCTGTCCCGTTCTGTCAGGAACAGCTTTGAGTGAAATTGTTCCCTGGCCTGTGGACTTGAAGCCACAAAGATAGTAACCTGACTGGTTCGCGGTTGAAACTATTTCTTCAAGTTGATCCTTTCCGAATGACAGGAACTGAACCTCATCCTTGAAAAGTTCCCTGAATTTTTTGTAATCAAAAGCATTAAAGCTGGATATCACGACTCTATATTTCTCCGCGATTGGGATGGAGTGAATGTTAACATATTGATCGCCGGCTATTTTTCCTAAAAAGAAATTCTCGGGTGTTCTCAGCAGGGTCAACCTGATCTTCTTCCCTGGCCGGACAGCATCGATCATCTGTTGCAGAAGATCAATAAATTCAGACTTATCCACATTTCAAAATAAAAGGAATGGATAAAAAGGTTCCATTCATCTCTTTATTGTAATCGGTATGACGTTGTTGTCATATTCAAGCATTGCAATATCAACAGGATCTATCAGATTTTTGGGCACGTCGATAATAACCGGGGCACCCATGGAAATCTGTAATGCCCTTGCTCCGATAATTCTAGCTTTTTCAAATTTAGTCAAGGACATGTGAATCAACAAGGCATACCGATAGTAAAAAACTCTATTTATAGTTTCTTAGCAGCAATTCTACATTTTGAGCCCCATTTCGCTATTTGTGTACGCTCAAATATTTGAAGAATTATTTCTATATTTAATATTGCTTATTTCTGGAAATTCATAAATCAGCAAACGGTCTCGGTATACATTTTGCTTTAAAGCATGACCGCTTGGAAAGTAATATACTTGGATGTTTTATGTGGTGAAGATGGAAAGAAGTAAGCGGGGTTCTGGAATAAATGTCATGATATTTTTCCTTGGCCTCTTTACTATTTTTCTGGGTGCACTGAAGGCGCCATCTACCTATGTTTATAGTTACAGCTTATTGGGTTTTTCCATAAACATTTCCCAGAGAACTATTTCCTTCTTCACAATTTTTGGCGGCTTTTTCCTTTTAATAGTTGGGTACCTGCTCAGAGAGAAAACCAGAGGTTCATTCAGGACGTTTGTTATTGCGGCAACATTTTCAATCCTTTTGAACCTGCTGAGTGGACTCCATTACGATTATGTGACGCTTACGGGGGTAGCATTTGGTCTTGTAGTGATCCTTTTTCTCTTCAAAAGAAGGAGGGATTATGTAGTTTGGCCGACAGCAAAGTGGGGTTCTGAGGTTGTGGTGGCCCTTATTACAATCATTTTCACGGTAACTTATGGTGTGACAGGTTCGCTTCTGCTGGGAAATGAATTCAGCCCGCACATAACAAGCCTGGGAAATGCGCTATACTTCACAGGTGAAACAGTTACCACTCTTGGTTTTGGAGACATTTTACCTGTAACGCTTACCGCGAAGATGTTCACCATTTCCATCTCTGTGCTGGGAATAGCAATATTCTTTGGATCAATGTCAATACTGATTGCGCCAATAATAGAAAGAAGGTTGGGAGGGGTAGTTAACAGAATGGAAAAACGGCAGCTTGAATCACTCAGCGACTACATACTGGTTCTAGGTTACTCGTCTTTCGTACATGAATACCTGAACAGAATGAAAGACGCTGGGAAGTCAGTCATAATCATCGAAAAGAGCGAGTCAGAGGCTGGTAAGCTAAAAGCTGAGGGATTCACCGTACTGAACCAGGCTGCTGACGACGAGGAAATACTTGGTTCATTCAATTTAGCAAACTCTTCCCATGTATTTGTTGCATCAGGGGATGACGGATACAACCTTCTGATAGTGGCTACACTTGGCCAAGTTGCTCCACGAAACGCTTTTTCCGATAAGATAACGGTTCTCGTATCTAACGCAGGAAACGTGAGGAAATTCAGGATATTTGGATACAAAATTCTCGATCTAACGCAAGTGATCAGCAAAAGTCTCGAGTCGGAATCCTGATTGGACGGTTTTTTCCTCTGCACAAATGCCATAAGGACAATTTATACATTTTATCAAAAAACTTAGTTAAGGTTCTCTAAGATCGGGGTGACGTAAATAAGAGTGATTTTTGAGCTCGTTATTGCACGAAAGGCAAATCTATCTGACTCGGGCACCTGCGATTACAGGTGATTCTGGCTTAACTGGTTCGGAACCTGCAAAGAGGATCTCCTCCTTGTTTCCTATTGTAGCCTTCACCATGCCCTTCTCTGTAATCATGAGTTTGTAGGCTGCAAGGTCGTCGATTGTCACGACCTTGGTGCCGTTGAAGGCGTATGGCCCTATCTTGACCTTGGTTCCAGGTGGAATAGAATCGCTGACAGTAAGAAAATGCGTGGAGATGCCATCGTCAGCAGCCAACAGCATACCCTGAGATTCCTTTCCCCTGAACCTCGCTTTCTTGAGGTTTGCAACAACCACGATCTTCCTCCC
>JAJYZI010000084.1 GCA_021800105.1 Thermoplasmata archaeon | reverse complement strand
TTTCCAGCTTATATTACTGGGTTTCCTCTATGCTTTTTTACATTTTCATTCCCTGTTGCGAAAGAAATTATTACTCCCTTGGCATGCCTATTAAATGACACAAAAGATTGTGATAGCGGGAGGTACGGGTTTTATTGGAAGACACCTCACCCGTTTACTTCAGACTCACAATTATGATGTCATTGTCCTTACCACCAAAGCGACATCAGAAGATGTTCCTGGTATAACTTATGTTCATTATGAGCCTGGAAAGGACCCTGATCAGGAGGTCGTGTCAGCAATATCAGGTTCGTATTCGGTGATAAATCTTGCAGGTGCAAGCATAGGCAAGAAATGGAGCAGTTCATATAAGAACGTCCTGTTTGAGAGCAGGATTAACAGCACATACACAATTGTATCGGCAGTGAATTCAAGCAAGGACCCACCGCTTTCTGTCATAAATGCTTCAGCCATTGGTTACTATGGGGATCGCGGATCAGAGAATCTGACCGAGGAAAGTCCCCCTGGGACGGACTTCCTGAGCAGGCTGTGCGTAGGCTGGGAAGAAGAGGCAAAGAAACTCAACAATTTCATCACGAGGTTGATTACACCAAGGTTTGGTGTGGTTCTAGGGGCAGACGGTGGAGCATTCCCCGAGCTTTATGGTCTTGCTGTAAAGGGAAGGGGCGCAAGCTTCGGCAATGGTGACAACTGGATGTCATGGATCCACATAGAGGATCTTTGCGAAGCCATACTTTTCCTGATGGACAAGACTGAGCACTTCGGCGTCTTCAATATCGTGTCTCCAAATCCTGTAAGAAAGGAAGAGCTTCAGAATATTATTGCAGATGAGATCAGGAAAGAGGTAAGACTGAAAGCCCCGCGGATGCTCATCCGCCTGATTGGTGGTGAGGGCGCAGTCAACGCACTTTTTTCAAGCCAGTATGTTCTTCCGCAGAGGCTCCAAGATGCAGGTTTCGGCTTCAAGCATGAGGATATTCGAAAGACCGTCAAAGAGCTGATAGAGGGAACAAAAAATAGTAACCAGAACTAAGATCGTTGAAAGACACGAAAGCCGTGATGTCAAATCTTAATCTTTCGCATGAAAGGAGCGAAAATCGTAAACAACGAACATGCCCTGAACCGGCGGGTTTCAGTTTCTGCTTGGTATAAGGATAATAGTATATATTTCTGGGAACATTTGCCGGGTCATGCCAGGTTTATTAGAAGGCAAAACAGCAGTAATCACAGGAGCAGGTTCTGGAATAGGAAGGGAAATGGCTCTCCTTTTCTATAAGGAAGGGGCCAAGCTTGTTCTGGTAGATGTGGTTGACCGGACACTCCAGGAAACTGTGTCCCTCATTGGCAGACCAGAATCAGTGCATGCAATCACGGTAGATCTAAGAGGTCCGAAGGCAGCAGATGATATGGTCGCGACGTCGATCAAAAGGTTCGGGAAGATAGACATATTGTGCAATAATGCCGGCATCATGGATGGTGTAATGGGAGCAGCTGAAGTATCAGATGAACTTTGGTCAAAGGTTATGGACATCAATGTGAACGCCCCATTCAGGTCCATAAGATCTGCCATCCCGCACATGATCAGCCAGGGACATGGAGTCATACTAAACACAGCTTCTGTAGCGGGACTGTTTGGAGGAAGGGCTGGAGTGGCTTATACCGCCTCAAAGCATGCGCTTATAGGACTGACAAAACATACTGCTTCTTTTTATGGCGACAAGGGCATTAGGTGCAATGCAATGGCTCTTGGAGCCGTTACAACCTCCATAGGATTGGGATCGGATAAACCAAGCGAAACTGGAATGAAGGTTATGCAGAAGACTTTTCCCGCAATGCCACAGCCAGCGAACCCAAAAGATATTGCAAACGTTGCACTTTTTCTAGTTTCGGATATGTCAGCTTCACTGAATGGATCAATAGTGGTAGCAGACAAGGGCTGGACCGTATACTGAGGAGGAAGTGAATGGCTGCACGTCATCGCTAGATGCGGCCTTTGATTGCATTTATAGTACCCATCCTCTTAGGTATATACTGTCAAGGATGCGGCTTGGATTATTTATATCTTATATTGTAGATTGTCAGGTTCAATCGAACCAACAGGACAGATCTATTTCAATCCGATAAACAGATCACAACGCTTCAAGTATGATGATTGAATAAAGGAAACATGCAATCTGCTGATAAAGGAACATCAGATGTGCTTTTCACACTGATAAAGGTCGGAGCAATTCTCATAATAGTGGATGCCGCTCTCAGGCTGGTTCTTGTTGCACTGTTTGGATCCATAGCATTTTCCACTGGAATACCCTCCGGCATAGGCATATCTGTTTCAGGTGCATTCGGCGTGATTGTTCTGCTGCTGGTCTTTCTCCTGATCCTGGGTATCATCTTTGGCCTTCTGATCCTAAACCAGTCAAGAAAGGTAATGGAAAACCCGAAGGATACGATTCACTCGATCTATGTGCTTGTGCTTGCGCTACTTGCTTTCATAGTTGGCGGCGGTTTTATTGTTGGTTCGCTTATGGTTATCGTGTCCATTGTGCTGATCATGGCATCAGGCACATCGTTTTCATTTAATTTCTCCTCACTCGTGGGCAAGAGGATATGCCCGAACTGTGGACTGGTCTCCCAGGGAAGTGCTAGTTTTTGCCCTTCATGCGGAAGGAAGTTCCAGTAATATCATTGCTTGCTCCAATGACAGGACTTGTCTTTTCACCATCGGAGAAGGACACATTTTTATTTGTTGAAATTATGCGGACATGTGTTTAGTATTGCGATATTTCTCGCGGCTATGGGCATAACCTTACTGGAGATGTCTGAAGCAACGGCCGTTGGTATTGCCCTCTTTGCGGAATCAAAGAAAGCCGCGGTATTCCTTGCCGTAATTCTTGGCGTTCTTGTCATATTTGTGCCAACAGCATTCATAGGAAAATACATCACTCTGCTGCCGATTTTCTATGTCAGGCTGATCTCTGCAGTCCTGCTTCTTTATTTCGGTATTAGACTTATAAGGAGTTCCAGGAGATCGGTAAAATTTTCGCTAGGCATAAAGGCACCCCATAAGGATGAACCCGAGGACCACAAGGATCTTATGTATACCGGATTCTCGGTCGGTGCCGTGGAAGCCTTTGAGGCTGCGATAGTTCTCGTTGCTCTCTATCCTAACGGCTACCTGGAGACCATAACAGGCCTGATTCTTGGGTCTGTTCTCGTCATAATTGCAGGTTTTATCCTTCACAGCCAGATCAGGAAGGTAAAGCAGGCAAACATGAAGATAGCTGTATCGGCTCTCTTACTCACGTTCTCTGCATTCTGGTTCACGGAAGCCTTTGTTTCTATTAGCGACCTTTACCTTATCCCGCTGTTCATGGTGTTCTTCGCAATAGTTTATGTGATTGCCCACTGGAACCTTACAATGGGCTCCTCCAAAGTTCAGGGGACAGATTCAAAATAAGGCTCATGCGATATATTAATATCTGGCTGCATGTTGAACATGGGTGAAGAACGAACATGCCGCAGGTGTTTTAATCTTTGCCGGTACTTTCATTTTTTCCATCTCTCTGATGATTGGAGAGGCGTTGTACAAGAACTATTCAGTAAGCGGGAATGTAATAAGTGATCTTGGGGTAGGTTCTACAGCAATTCTTTTCAACGGCACAATCATTTTCCTAGGGATAACGCTTGTTTTAGCGGGAATAATCCTCTCCATGCCGCAAAGAAGGGCCGTCTTCCCCTACCTGCTCATTATTGCCGGAATCGGTGCGATGATAGTTGGGCTCTTCCCGGAAACAACCGGGTCACCGCATACAATCGGCGCATTCCTTGTTTTCCTGTTCTCGGGTATTGCAGCTATTTTTGGCATCAAGCGTTTCAAGTCAGCCTTCCGGTTTATTTCGCCAATCATAGGTATACTTGTGCTTGTTTCGATTGTGCTGTATGCAATGAGCATAGATCTTGGAATAGGCGACGGAGGTATGGAGCGCATGATAGT
>JAJYZI010000083.1 GCA_021800105.1 Thermoplasmata archaeon | reverse complement strand
CGTCACTGAAGTAATTCACGTAGTTCTCCATCTCATTGATCATATCCTCGATGGTATTAGGCCCAAATCTTCCTCCGAAGCCCCTCATAACCTCTCTCCTGTAAGAGATTTCCTGCTTTCCAGCTTCGGTTATGGAATAAGACCCATTCTCATTCCGAACAACGAGATCCAGCGATTCAAGGTTTCTGAGCAGCGGATATATTGAACCTGGGCTTGGTTTCCACCTGTCCATTGTCTTCTCCGCTATTGCTGACATTATTTCGGAACCCTTCATTGGCTTTTCGTTGAGAAGTTCAAGGACATAATGCCTTAGACCCCTGAAACCAACTCCTCCCATGAACCCGCGTCTTCCATGCCCACCATGCATTCCTTCTCTATGTTCATTGTATCCGTACATATCTATCAACACTATATCGCTTTCCGATATTAATAGATATCGGATTTCGATATTGTTTCAGCAGAATGATATAAGAAGGTTAAATATCTGATCAGGTTAGCGGGAATAGTTGATAGACTGCGAAGACTTTGGCGAAATACTGGTTTATGATAGAAAGGGAAAGCAGAGAACGCTGGACCATGAAACTACCGTCGCTTTATGCAAAAAGGCGCAGGAAGAAGGCGTCGGTATAGATGCTATCATAAAGAGAGAGATAGAGCCAGATCTGAAGTTGATAAAATTCATTTAAATCACATTTTAACCGGGTCACAAGTTTTTGCGTAACTGGTCGCTCTTGGACGAGGTAATTTGGTCTTGAAGTGGAGGATCAAGATTAATTTGATTTGTAGCGTTTCCATGAAGATTCTTTTTGCAATGGCAAAAAGGGGCATAGAAATCTCTTAATACAGCATGGTTTATACAATGATCCCAGCCACATTTTATTCGTAAGAGTTTATCGGATAAGTTTTTCATATCAGCTAGACATCGCGCCAACGGGATCTCTTTACGGCAATGAAGGTGAATATCAGCGTTATTATGATAAGTATGAGCCAGTAAACAGCAGTCTGCAATACCGAAAGTGCTGCAAAACCAGCCTGGCTCTGCGCAATCTGTGCGGCATACGTTGTGGGTGAAATATAAGCAAGATACCTGTAGGGGAGAGGAATATAGCTGATTGGATAATATATCGGCGGTATAGTGGTAAGTAATGGAGATAATATTCCTGCAAATGCCCAGCTCTGCACTATATCCGTTGAAAGTGTGGACAGGAAGAATCCAAGTGAAACTGCAAAGGTGAATATGGTAGCCATGTCAGCAGCAAGAATTAGTGCCCCAATTGCAGTTAGATGAACGAATAATATGTTGAATATCGCCAGAAGAACCAGAGTTGGCAGACTATAGACTATCTGGGAAATAGCCATTCCGGCTACATAAATTCCCGGCCCCGTTGGTGAACTCACCACCATGTCCTGGAGCCTCATGTCGTTTTTCAGGTGAGATAGATCGCCCTGCATCGCGGTCCCGCTTCCAACCATGTTCATAATCAATGCACCTTCTGCAGCAACAGGCAGAAGTGTTCCATGGCTTGCAAATGTCACCACAGCAAGAATTGAAAGAGGGGCTAGAAGCGTGTTTACGAGCGTTACAGGATAATTGACCATTGCATATAGGGAATTAACAAGGACCGATGCGTAAAGCTGGCTACTGCGATGTCTTATCATCCCGTGTACCTCCATAAATGATATTCTCAAAAATTGTGTTTAACGATATTTCCTGGACAGTGAACCTGAGCCCTCTCGATATGAGGATGCTTACAAGATTGTATACCTGATCCTCGTAAGTGAATATTTGTGTACCTCCTTCTGCCAGATGCACTACTTTCCAGGAATCACCTTCTAATTCGAAGTCCGGTGAAGATACCCTGATGCTGTATGGATATTTGGATAAGTTCCTGAGATCTTCCATTGTTCCAAATCCAACGAGGTATCCCTTATTCAAGATTCCTATCCTTGATGCAAGTGCCTCCGCTTCCTCTAGGTAATGCGTGGTAAGAATGATGGATTTTCTGTCCTTGATAGAGGAGAAGAGGTTCCATAGATCTTTCCTGGAAATATAATCAAGACCTGTGGATGGTTCGTCTAGGAAGATTATATCGGCTTCCGACGCGAGAACCGTGGCCACCAGAACCTTACGCTTTTGGCCGCCGGAAAGTTTTCGATTCTTCTGGTGTTCAAACGCTTCCATGCCAAGTTTTCGTATCGTATCAGAGGCCATTTCCATTGCTTCTGCATGATTGTATCCGCGATACATCAGATAGGATGTGATTGTCTGGATGGGAGTCATCCACGGAACAGCTCTCGCCTCCTGTGGAACAGCCGCAATCCTTTCGCGTATTTTTTTAGGCAGGGAAACGACATCAACGCCATCGATAGTAGCGGTTCCGGAGGTTGGAAGCAATTGTGTGGAAAGAATTCGAACCAGAGTCGTCTTTCCGGCGCCATTCTCGCCAATAAGCGAAAAAATACCGTTTTCCTCGAGGGAGAAGGATACGTCTATCAACGCCGGCACTTTTCCGTCGTACGTTTTGAAGATGCCGGAAACTTCAAGTCGCATAAACCCTCTGCAGCAAATGGTTCACCCACGTAATAGCTTTTCCACAAATCAAGTGACAGGCAGATTTAGTACCCCGCCTCCTTAGCGTGAATGATCCAGAGGGTCAAAGTCTTTAGAATGTTTGATGGCTGGAATGGGATGTTGCAACTTTTCATATCCTCAACTTAATAACAGAGTTTCGTGATTTTTACATTTGTGTTATGGGCAAGAGTTATCTGCTATCGGAACCACAGAAAAAAATGAGAGGACCTGCATCGAGGCCTAAATTAAGGCCTCAACAGTTATGATGCGACAATCCTGTCATGATTTAATTTATAGGATTATGCTGAGTTACATGAAACATCTAAAACTAAATTTTTAGTTCACTTTCAGCGTTTGAATAAAGAATCCTTATAACTTACAAAACCATCTTAGCAGGATGTTTGAGCCTATTACAAGAAACATATTCCGTTGGGGGACTATCGATGGCGAGACAGGGATAATGATGTATTCCCATTTGCTACTGAGAGAAAACAAGGCCGTCCTGATTGATCCGCTTGCCATGCCTGAAATCATCAAGATGATCCGGATTCTGGGAGATCCGGTCGCTGTGATCATGACAACATACCCACACCTCAGAGGATGCTCTCTCCTTTCCAGGCAAATGGGCATTCCGTTATTTATACCGGACATTAAAGCAATTGATGAGGACGAAGCGATTACAAAAATGTTTATTGATCTCTATAGTATGAAAGAAGCTCGGCAATATGATGAATCAACCAGTCTGCCTCTTGATATTAAAGCCCATATTATTCCCGGGAGACACGAAATGGCGCTGAAGTTCGATGATTTCCTTATAGTAGGAGATTCCGCGTATGGATTAAATGGCAAACTCACCTTCTCCGCCGCTTTAAAGCCAATTATTAAGAAGACGTCTGCAAATGGACTTCTATCGGGGCATATAGAAGACATACCCAGTGGCTTGCAGGATATGTTATAGCTAACCAATGACCTGCAATAATTTACATTCAATTGGTTGTAACACACTGGATTGCTCTTTGACCTGCGCATCAACAAGAATCTCCATAGACATTAGTCAATTTTAATGTTGTAGCTGCACTCAGATTTTTTTACCCAGCATTGGCAAATAAACCAGCATAAGCCTGCTCCAAGCAGTAGAATCCTTGCTATCATTCTCTTTAGTTTCTTCGGAAAATGCACTCCAAAGTTCTTTTAAGATGGGATCAATTTTATTTGAAGTCCTCTTTGTCATTAATGCATAAGATATAGTATTTGGAGTCTGCTCTATCAGCCACTTTCTCAGACTTTCTGTATCGTCATCTCCAGAAGCAGCAATCCGGTCTGCGATAAGGCTAAGGATCATTGAATATCCCATTAATATTGAACTCACTGTTTCCTTTATTTCTTCAGTGGTTGCACTAAGAATAGGTTTTTCCCACTCCTTAATCTCTTCAGCCTTGAACATTTCCTCGTTCAATCGATAAAATTTTTCAACATAGTTCTTTCTAGGTATTACTTCAGGAGGCT
>JAJYZI010000028.1 GCA_021800105.1 Thermoplasmata archaeon | reverse complement strand
ACAGGGAATCGGTGAAAAGGGAAGAAAAAGCCTTCAGGGACAACATAAGTGTCCTGGATCCGTCCACTCTTTTCAATCTCATGCTGATTGAGCCTTCCGTTCTGCTGAAATCAGAGGGGGAAACCGGCCCTGACTATCCATCTGTTAACTCGAATCTACCACTTGCAAACCTGTATTTTATGAGGGATCAGCAGGCAGTTTCGGACAAGGGTATTTTCTTCGGGCGCATGAGAATGAGACAGCGTCAAAAAGAAAACAGCATAACTGAATTTATCCTTAGAGCCCTTTATGAAAGCAAAGAGCAGTACAGTTCTCTTGGAAATACAGGTTATTTTGAAGGCGGGGATTTCATGCCTGCTGGAGAATATGCTATCATAGGGATCGGATCAAGGACAAACCTTGACGGAGCATTATCGTTCATGAACTCAGGCATTTCGAGTGCTAATGAATACCTCGTTGTGGAGAACCCGATATATGACTTTATGGAAAAAGAACCGAGAGACCAGATGATCAATATGCACCTTGATACTTATTTTAATTTTGTTTCTAAGGATGCGGTGGTAACTTCACCTCTTCTGGTGAAGAAGGCAAAAGGATCAATTTACATACGCCAGGATGGTGGGATCAAAAAACAGTCCAGTACCACACTATCAGGATATCTCAAAACCAAGGGTGTGGAAATAATCCCACTCAGTATTGCTGAGCAACTCAGCTATTCGTCTAATTTCCTGACTCTGAAGGAGAACCATGTGCTTGCAGTAGATTCCTCCAGGGTCTTGAGAAAGCTGATTTCACAGAACGTGTTTTCTGCATCTACACTGGCAGCGATTGAGCATGCCATAAGCGTTGACGGCGGCAACAGCATGTTTCCACGGAGCAAGCCTGCTAAAGACTATGGACTTGACTTTGTAACTGCCAATCTTTCGGAGTTGACAGGTGGTTATGGAGGAGCACACTGCATGACTGCTTCAATAATAAGAGGGTGATTATCCTGGGATATGCCTTTTTCGCGTTCTGATTGAATCCTCAGGCATTTTAAAAAAGACATCGAAAGCTTTAATTTGCTTCTTAAAATACTCGTCGCCTAAAGGTTAATCATATACAGAGGTAAATAATGGCTACTGAAAGACAACAGAAAAAGGGAAAAGACAAGTGGAGAGAGAAAGTCTGGTACTCCATTCTGACACCGGCTTATCTGGGGGAAAAAGAGATAGCGACGAGTCCAGGAGTGGACCCCAAGAGCATGGTTGGCAGAAAGATAGAGATGCCAGTTTCGGACATGACGGGAAATTTCAAGAAAACCAACTTGAAGATGGTGTTCAGGGTAGATGAGTGCCAGGGAAACAGGTGTTTCACATCATTTGTTGGGAGTTATGTAAGTGATGATTCCATAAGAAGAATGGTAAGAAGGAGAAAGGAGCGCATCGACGTTATAAGGAAGGAATACACACGTGACGGCTATCTCCTGGCAGTCAAAGTAGTGGGCGTTTCTGATGTTAAGCTAATCTCAAACAAGAGAGCTGATATAAGGCTTGCATTGGAGAAGTTCTTGAATGAGAAAATATCAACTTCAAATCTTCAGGATCTCGTTTCGTATCTCATCGGCGACGAAGTTTTGAACGAAATGTCAAGAGCAATAAGGCAGATATATGCAATGAAGAAACTGGAGATACGAAAGACAGAGGTCCTTGGTTTCAAGAAGCCTGAGTCTGAACACGTAGTTGCCGAAGTCGTGGCCTGATCCTGCCGGGGTGGCTCAGTTGGTAGAGCGTCGGACTCATAAGCGTAAGCTGAGAAATCCGAAGGTCTTGGGTTCGATCCCCGATCCCGGCATATATACTAAAGTTCAAAACTTTGCTGTTCCAAGAGACACTCTAACGTCAAAAGCTATTCAGCTGTAATAAGTGTTCAACTGAATTCAAATATTACATCAGGATGTTCTATCAATAGCTTATAAATTATGATCGCATGCCCTTTACCTTAAGGCTAAGATCGGATCAATATACTTCCGCACAAGAACGTTGCTTCTCCCGAAATCCGCGATAACTTTGAAACCTTTCTCAACGAACATGTTGATTGAGCCAAACCACACTTCGACTGTTCCCTTACCTTTGACCGGGTATGCTTCCACGAGACCTCCGCCTAATCTGGCTATCCTCTCAAGAACGCCATCAAGAGCCAATTTTGCAATACCGTTATGCCTATGATGGGTGTCTACAAAAAAGCATGTTATTCTCCATTTTTTTTCGCTTCCATTTTCTAGTCTTAGATTGGCGTACCTGGTTGCATTTTCAATTCTTGGTAGTTCTTCAAAGGTACCGTACTGGCAGGAAGCAATAACACTACCTTCACTGTAAACAAGGACAGATCTTGACTTTCCTTCTGCGACAAGCTTCTGCTTCAGATCATGGTTGCTATTGGCATTTTTATCTTTCTCAACCTTGAGTGCGTTGAGTCCCTTGTGATAGTAGAGACACCAGCAGGAGTTCTGTACACCATTATATTTATTGAAAAACTCCTCGAATTCAGGCCAAGATTTAGAGTCAAGGTCACCAAGAAATAAGTGCTCAGTTCCTTCCATATGTAATCGCCATCTAGTTATGAGATGCTAATTTATCACCCTCATTGTTTAACGTTCTATTTTCCACCAGATCAAAACTTTCAGAATGACGAGCATCGACTGAAACTATTCGTTCTTCTTTCTTAAACCCAGACGACTGAAATAGTTTAAGGTACGGCATCAGGGACTCAATAACTTTGTTTTCTGCTTTCCTTAAATGTTCCTCGTACGTTGATCTTGAAATTCCTAACGTAGCAGAAATGGACTCGGTGGTATTTCTTCTTGGAGTTGAATAATATCCGTAATCGTACGCCTTTGACAATGCTTCCATTTGCTTGCCAGTTAGATCGGAGAAGAATGTCTCTACCCATACAGTTGTCGGGGCAGCATCCTGGTGAATGTTCTTCTTGCTCAGGAGTTCCACCGGTCCTAGTTTTTGAAGATCATGGAACATACTCTTGATGTTTGCTTCATCGAACGCGATTCCTCTGAAATAACCCCATCCATCTAAATAGGTTGCTGGTCCAATATCACTAATGTGGTTTTGACCCGTTATATTCCAAACAGTCTTGTAAAGGTCGCAACTACACTTAAGTGTTAAAACGAGTCCATTTGTGGATGACCTGAAATTTTCGATAAACCTTCCTATTTTCTTTACATAAGCTTCGATGTCCGTCTTCAGCAAAGTACTGTTTAGAGGGATGTGCATCATTTCTCTATCCCAAACACACCACATAGAAATCTTTGACCCTTTGTGCATTTCGGACAATTTGATCAGAGGATAGTCATATCTTATCTTGAACGAAATTTCCCAAGTTGCCATACGACCCAAATTTGGTCACACTAATAGTTTTTGTCCCTTCGAGCGACGGCTTTACCTGATGGTAAAAACATGTTCTATCCAGATACCATGGACATATTACCATGATGCCACCAGACACAAAATATCTTGAGCGTTTTAGAATGAAAGCAATGCATGAAATTGATCAGTACATCACGGACGAATTATATGGGAATCGATACTTATTGGCACCTTCAACAAAGAGGAAAAAAGCCTTTTCACCAAGATTTTGGAGAAAGTGATGCATTTCACCACCAATTAAAAGATACCTCGCTTCTTCTGATCAGGTGTATACTTGTTTTTATAGCCGGGGCAAAAAATGTTTCGGACCCCGCTTCAGTTTTTCCAGCCAACTCCTATTGTTTTCACCTTTCCATTGTCGATGACTTACCACATTGACATGTTTTCATTTTATCGGCCCCCATATGGCCTCACTGTTCACCAGATGAATATTTTTATGCTTAATGTTGTATAGATCGTAGACATGAATAAACAAAACATTGCAGGCTTACTCGTGTTTGTTGGAGTGTTTATTTTCTCGCTTTCCATTATGATAGGCGAAGCGCTGCGGCCGTCTTTCTCTATCAACAATGGTTATATAAGTGATTTAGGTGTTGGCCCAAACGCCGACCTTTTCAACTACACTATAATATTAATGGGGGCCCTGATTGTAATATCGGGAGCAATCTTATTGCATGGAAAGATCAAGGAACCTTGGGTCTTTGGTATCATCCTCGTCGGTATTGGCGCAATGGGAGTGGGCATTTTCCCTGGTAATGTCAACCCTACTTTTCATTCATATTCTGCTCTGATTGCCTTTTTTATGAGCGGTGTTACTGCAGTTCTCTTTTCAATCCACAAGGGTACGGCTCTGAGGGTCCTGTCGCCGATTGTTGGAGCCCTTATACTCGTATCAGTCTACTTGTTCACTGTTGGAAAATTTTATGGATTAGGCCCAGGAGGTATGGAAAGATTGATCGTGTATCCCGTACTCCTTTGGGCGCTCGCATTGTCAGGGCACCTAATGAATCAGAGGGAATGAGACGCAATAACTGAAATATCAGGGACCTTAAACATATGCAGTATTAGACATTCCATCGAAGAAGAGTAAAAATAAGATAAGAAACTAAGAGTTTTATGGAGAAAGGAGTGGAGATTGCTTTCCAGATTTCGTCAAGAACCGACGATGGTGATCTGGTAAAAGCATTGGCTGACATAGTAGGGAATGAATTCAGGAATGAGTTGGATCTTCAGTGGAGAGTATTTCATGTGAGATTGGGTGAGGAGAAATATTTCAGGATACTCTATGCTGGACCTCGTGTTGGTAAATTGCATCCTCATAACGATAAGAGGATCAGGGAAAGGTTCGATAACCTCTCGCACCAGAGTTATGATCAGGTTATGAGTGAGTATCAGGAGTTGAGGAAAAAAGATAATATTTTGACGCAACAGATACAGGAAATAAAGGAAGAATACGACTTATGGGAAGACAGGTTCTGGGCCTATTTCTAGATCTTAGCCATCTCTAAAGGCAATACGCTAAATACATGTTTCTATCTTGGTATTCCTGTATTTCATCAAAGTGCAGGACAGTATAGGAATCATTCCATTGTGGTAATGCGAATTAAGACTCCGTGTGCCAAGAATAGATACATAATATTAAACCCGAATGAATACAGAATGCTGAAATGAACATAGAAGATCTCCTGGGTTATGCTCGCAGAACCGGAATGTTCTGGCCATCTGCTGAAATTTATGGCGGTTCCGCAGGTTTATATGATTATGGACACATAGGTGCCATGCTCAAGAGGAGATTTGAGAACATCTGGCTTTCATATTTCGTGGAGAGAAACCAGAATTATTTCCTTATCGACGGAACGACGCTCCTCCCAGAAAAGCCCCTTGTCGCTTCTGGACACGCTGAAAGATTCAATGACGTGCTTATCGCATGCAAAAAATGCAAAACATACTTCAGGGCTGACGTACTTCTTTCAGATCTTGGTATACAGCTAAACGAAGGCGCAACTCCACAGGAAGTTGATGCTGCTGTTACTAAAAACAGCCTAAAATGTCCAAAGTGTGGCGGATCGCTTGGGGAGGCGAAGTCATTCAACATGATGATAGATGTGGCTCTTGGACCGGATAGATCTGACCATGGATATCTGAGACCTGAAACTGCACAGTCGGCTTACCTGAATTTTTACAGGGAGTACAACCTGCTCAGGCAGAAACTTCCGCTTGGGCTTGCAATCATCGGCAGGGCTTACAGGAACGAAATATCGCCAAGACAAGGATTGTACAGATTGAGGGAGCTCATACAGGCTGAGCTCCAGATATTCTTTGACGACCAGGCGTTCCAGCCTGATCTATCCAGTTTCACTGGAACCACGATTAACGTTGTTCCTTATGAGACAGGCAAGCTTGAGTCAAAGACGCCAGATGACCTTGTAGCCAAGGGGTATCCTGCATTCTATGTGTACCACATGGCAATTATCGACAAGTTTTACAGGAAAATTCTCGGTGTGCCCGAGAGCAAATTCCGCTTCCTGGAGAAAGGCGGGGAGGACAAGGCATTCTACAACAAGATACACATGGATATCGAAGTCAATGTAGAGAGCTGGGGAGGATTCAAGGAGGTCGGCGGTCTTCATTACCGTGGCGATTATGACCTCACATCTCACTCAAAGGGATCCAATAAAAGCATGATCGCCAAGTCGGAAGGAAGAGAATTCATGCCGCATGTCCTCGAGCTATCGTTTGGCGTAGACAGGAACATGTGGGCCCAGCTTGATCTCTTCTTCACGCATTCTGACGGCAGGCAGGTTCTTGCCATTAAACCTTACGTTGCACCCTATTCGGCTGCGGTACTGCCGCTCCAGAATGATGCCTCAATTAACGGGAAAGCAAAGGAATTATTCCTTCAGCTTAGCAGGAAATTCAGGATTTTCTATGATTCCTCGGGGTCCATTGGAAAGAGATATGCCAGAATGGATGAGATAGGCACGCCGTATTGCATCACAGTAGACTATGATACTGTAGACGGCAAATCCCAAAATTTTGGGACCGTAACGGTGAGGAAGAGAGATAGCAAGGAACAGGACAGGATAAAGTTGCCTGAACTGGAGAGCTATTTACAGGCTTCGCTTAATGTAGAATTTGACTGATATTGAAGAATGCATGTATGCGAAAATGAAAGCACACATGAATTAATTATAATAAGTTTTTAGTTTTGCTTCTTTTTCAAGAATTGTATTGAATTCAGTGATTGGGATGATACTCGCGTCTTCCCCTGTTGCCACGTGAATAGTTACCGTTGCTTCTCTGCTGTGGAGGTCTCCGGCCGTAATTTCCCCTGTATCCACCGCCACTAGGCCCGCGCCTTTCAGATCTATCCGATCTTTCAGACCTTTCCGGGCGGTTATTTCCTTTCAATCCCAGAGCCGCATCGTCAAATTTGCTTTCGTCGAGATAAACCGGTTTCATTCTTACAGATACTGAATTCTCAATTTCCCTGATTACATATTCCTCCTCAGGAACCACTATAGAAAAAGCAACACCGTCTGCTCCCATTCTTGCGGATCGGCCTACCCTGTGCACATACACATAAGGATCCAGTGGCGTATCATAGTTGATTATGTGTGAGATGCCTGTTATATCAAGTCCACGGGAGGCAACGTTTGTTGCAACCAGAAACTGGACGTTGTGCCTGAAATCCATAAGGGATCTCTCACGTTGGGCTTGTCTCATGTCGCCGTGAATGACCGCGACCTGGTAGCCGAGCCTAGCCAGTGTCCTGTGAAGGAAATCAGCATTATGTTTTGTGTCTGAAAATATGATTGCCTTCCTTGGCTTATATTCATCGATATATGAAACAAGAGTTCTGATCTTGTGAGCCCTGTCTGAAATGCCATAGCTATGGGATATTGTTTCTACTGTGAGCTCCTGGTCACTGCTTATATTAAGCATATCAGCCTTCTTCATGTATCTCTGGGAGAGCCCGTAAATCTTTGAAGGCATAGTTGCTGAAAAGAGCATCATCTGCTTCTCCTTTGGCATGCTTCTAATGATGAGTTCTATGTCGTCGATGAATCCGAGGTCGAGCATCATATCTGCTTCGTCAAGAACAAGGAACTTTATTCTCGTAACATCGATCTCCCCTCTTTCCATGAGGTCAATTATCCTGCCGGGAGTTCCGATAACTATGTTTGCGTCTTCCCGTAACTTGTCTATCTGTACGTTGATTGATGCGCCTCCATAAACAAGTACTCCCTTGATTCCTGATCCGTGCGCTAGTTTCTTCATCACGCTATGAACCTGTATTGCCAGTTCCCTTGTTGGAACAATTATCATTGCCGATAAATGGTCTGATACCTTCAGCTTCTGAATTATGGGTATCAGGAATGCTCCTGTCTTCCCGGTTCCAGTCTTGGACTGAACAATAATATCCCTTCCGTTTAAAATAATTGGAATGGCTTTTTCCTGAACTTCCGTTGGTGTCTTGAAGTTCATCTCTTTCAATGCGCTATACAATTCTTGGTTAAGGTTAAATTTCTCGAAGTTGTCCATTTGTAACACTTTGCTTATAAAATCTAGGACATTATGTAATCCTGCTTTTATTTAATACTATATGGCAATTATATATAAAAGTATGATCCAGTTTTTTCTGCTAATCATATTTTCTCGCGCTTGCAGGAAATGATGGTAAGTTTTTTGGGATTTCGAGGCTCATGCTCCCTTTACTACATTATGCCTATTTCCTTCGAGGAAAGACTTCACACTTCTGAATGCCCTGGCGAAGGCCTCGTTCCTGTATTCACCACCATTACCGCCTATATGCGGTGTCACTACGCAATTCTCCGGAGGGGTTACCTTTATGTTGGGCTCATCCCACCAGACATCACTGAGATAAAACTTGTCGCTATTCCTTGACAGGAATGAGAGCATTGCTTTTTGGTCAACAATATTAGCTCTGGCTATGTTAACAATACACTGTCCCTTGAATCTGTCAAGAATTGAAGCGTTTATTATGCCTTTCGTATCAGCGGAAAGCGGTGTACAGATAACAAGAATGTCAACAGATTCCGAAAGATTTTCAAGCGATTCATGCCATGTCACATCTGGAAAAGGTGTTCTGTGTCTGCTGTAAGCAGATACATGCATTCCCATTACTGACGCAATCTTTGCAACCTGCTGTCCAATCCCTCCGAAACCGTAAATGCCGATGGTCTTGCCGAAAAGGGTCTCGACCCCTAGCTTCTTATAGACGCCCGCATGCATTTCTGTGTTGTGTTTGCAGACCTTCTTGAAGTGCGTCAGAAGCAGTGCAAAAACAGTTTCAGCGACCGGTTCGTTGTATCCACCTGCATTAGATAGGACAGTGATACTTGGAGGTATGCTAGACAGGTCCAAGTCATCCGTGCCGGCGTATAGCCTCTGTAGTATTTTTGTCTTTTTGCCAAACTGAGGCTTAGGGCCGAAGAAAACAACATCCGCCTCGCCGAGGTCAAGAGCATATGTCATACCAGTGATCTCAGCGCACATTTGCCTTAAAGAAACGTCGGAATCAAATGCAAAATAAAATTTCATTGTCTCCGGATAGCACTTCCTTAATATAAGAATAATTCTCGTTTATCGTAAGTAACCGTGACTCAACGAGTCCAACCGCTACTTGATAACCATGAAGGGAACTGGCGGTTGTAACCGATTGATACATGTGCGCTGTACGAGGATATAAGAGATAGTAAAAAGTAGGCGACTCGATATTAAAGATTCGACTTCTATTCTTTAATGTCTTCTAAAGCTATGTCAGTTGTGAGAATGTCGACAAATTTCTCCCTGAAAGCCTCTGAAGAATAACCTTCCCTTTTCATGCCCGGCACCAGATAGGAGAAGTAATAAGGTCTGAACTTGGTCCACTCATTGTTCAGCGATGCAAAATAAGACGACACACTCTCCATGGGCAGTACGTTATTTCCATCATATATCAATATGCCGTTTCCTCCAGTAACAGATTCAAGGGCAGGTTCAGGGTTGCTAGCTCCAAGGACAATTGCAGGCAGATCACCAATCATTATTCTTGGAATGCCATCAGAGATGGATGGATCGCTAAGTGGCGCGTTAATCCTCGATATGTAATTATCTATGTACTTCAACGGACCACTACGTTGCTTCCGATCGCCAGATGGCTGATGAAGCTTTCCAGAGATGATTTTCTCGAATTTAATGTAAGATTCGCTCCTTCCTTTGAAGAGGGATAGTGGCGCATACCTCCTGTCGACTATTGCCCTGCAGATCATGTTGTCCTCCACACTATTTCCGAAGATTATAGAGTTTATCGTTGAATCCGTTGTCTTCCCCTTGTAGTAGTTTTCCCATCTGAACTCATCAAGAGAAAGGAGTCCAGACAATATCATGTCATATATACTGAACTTGAGAAGCCTGTCAAATGCAACCATAAGGTGATGCCTCACAACCCACTTATACATCTTGTACCTGGAATCGAGAAAATCCTCAATGTTTCCAAGAGCCTTTTCAGAATATCCGATAAGGTATGATCCACTGCTAGGATTTACGATCTCCATGTTGTCGATCAGCCTCTCCTTGTCTATTTTCCCAAACTCAGCGCCTGTGTACCATGAGTCCCGGAGTATGTAGTCCATTCTGTCTGCATCGATATCAGACGAAATGATCTGCCTGAAAATGTTGAGTGCGGCGGGTGTTGCGAAGAGATGGCTCATTGTTCCGTTTTTTGAAAGCAGGCAAGTAACATCCTCGCTTACTAGATCCGGGAGCATGGCACTGACCTCCGGCTCCTTGAGAAGATTTGTTATGATCTTTATGCCGAAGTATTCATGCGCATGATTTCTTGTTTCTCCCTTTGATTGTGGGAAGAGTGACTGGTATTCTGCAAGTCTCCTTGGATCTTTGGTAATGCTTGCCATCATGAATGTTTCGCTGGTATGGGAGAAAGGACCGTGCCCAATATCATGCATGAGGGCAGCAAGCCGGACTGCCTGGACGATTCTTGACAGATCTCCTTCATCTTCCTTTAAGTCCGGGAATATCTTGCCGAAATACTGTTTTTGCTTCATCGAGGACAGGATCTGTTCCGCCATCTTGTGTGCAAGATACATGGTTCCAATACTGTGGGAGAACCTAGATGCAGTGGCACCCGGAAATACTAGATGAGCAAGTCCGAGGCTTCTGATGTCGTGAAGCCTGTTCATTGCAGGCATCTTGAGGATCTCATTCTCCAAGTCTGTGATCCTGATCAGAGAATGAACCGGGTCATTTATAGCTCTACGTTTTGCCTGGCCTTCCAGCAGTGGTGACATCTTGAAGGACCATGCTATGACTTTATTTGTAGGTTAGCCTTAACAATGCGCATCTATGGTGGATTTGTTTAAGCCTCACATCAATAGTAACTTACTCGTTGATCTATACTTGATTAAGATTGATTGACTTCTCTGATTTGCGCAAGGAAAATACTGTAGTCATCTAAGCCTGGGCAGATTCAATATTGATGTATTTTCTTCTTACTTGTTTGTCAAATGCAAGTACCTATTTTTATAATAGATAATAAATAAGTTTGATATAGCCATCTTACATACCCAGGGAAGCTTGGAATAAGCGGAAAAATCAAATTATGCAACACATTGTTGGTAGGAGTTCCCGCAACAGTTTTGACGCCCAGAACACCCTCCTGCTGCTTAATTACACGATTTTCCTTTTCGTGTCGGCTGGCATTGGAATTTTTGTCAATCTCTATCTCTGGATAAATTCGCTTAACATAACAGCCATAATTGTCTACCAGTTGTTTGGGGCTCTCACTGTCATGCCCGGGTTCATGATTATGCTCAGGTATTCTTCAATATTAAAAAATGTGCAGGTTTATCGCTTGGGCATTGTATTATACATAATTTTCATCTTGACTATAATATTCTTGCAACAAAGGTCGAGTGAATACTCATGGTTACTTGGTCTTGAGTCTGGTACTGCTATAGGTTTCTTCTATGCAGGATACAATTCACTCACTTACCAGAAAGTTTCCCATAAAAACAGGATCCTTTTCAATTCCTGGAGAAGCTTCCTTTCTAATATATCAGGCATTCTTGCACCACTCCTCTTGGGCTCGATAATTGTAGTATTCAAGCACAATATTGGTTACACTTTTGATTACTTAATTCTCCTGACTGTATTAATTTATGAACTCTATCAATCAAGAAAGATATTAGGAACAAACCACCTGAGCAGGCTCAAGCTGAGGTTATCATTCGGTATTCCATTCAGCAATGCCAGGTACCCTCCTATCGCATTTGCTGATTTCTTCTGGAGCATGTCTGGTGTAGTGAGATCAATTATACTGACTGTATTTGTCTATGTTGTTTCCGACTCAACCCTAATAGTAAGTGTATTCTGGATTATAGTTGCGGTTTCACAAACACTTGGTTCGTTCTATGCAAGAAAACACCTTCATGCTCGCCTGGTCTCATTATCCGGATTCTCAAACCTGCTAAATCTGCTTGGGTCAATTGGTATTGTAATTTATTTCAATGATGTGTTCCTGATGTTTTTCGGCTTAATATATGGAGTATCCAATTCGATATTGGGAGTAACTTACTCAACGGCAGCGATGGACGTCATCGACACTGATACTCTGCCAAGCGAAAATCAATACCATTACATAATATTGAGAGAGTATATACTTCTCTTTGCGCGGGTTTCTGGGATCTTTATCACACTATATGTTTTTAATAGTGTAATGCTGCAACTAGCAATGCATTTTTTGATAATTGTATCATCGTTGTTTGCAATTATAGCATGGTTTGCCGTTTCAGCGTTCTATAAACCAGATTTGATCGGAAAAAAAGAGATCGTATCTATGACTCGGGGATAATGAAGTAAATCAAGATATGATGGTTTCTTCCATTATCATTGCATTATTCGATCCGGAAGTTGGATCGCTTTCCTTCTTTTAAAATGTGATCTTTGAATATGGATATACCGGGATCTGTATCTGAGCAAGTTTAATTTGTTGTCTCTACGAATCTGTTTCTCTTTATTATGCGTCCTTTGTATTCAAGTGATCCGGGATTGCTTATCCTCGGTAGCAGAACTGCGTACGAAAGGATGTTGTCCTTCGTTGGAAAAAGATCAGGATCGTAGATCTCAGCAGCGTTGGATAAGGTGCCATATTTCCCTTTATCAAGTATTTTATCAATGATCTTCGCATATTCGTTAATCTGGATGGGTTTGGAGATCCGTATATCCATGTCGAATATCTTTTGGCTAAGGTTGTCCAGTTCATTTACGAACACGTACAGAACGGTTGGTACTCCTCTTAGAGAATCGATGTTTTTTCTAGTCCCAGGAATAGAACAAGGAACGTTGTGTCCGGTCATTGAGACGGTTCTTGATCATTGCATGCTTTATTCTGAGAAATTCCCCCTATGATTCTCTTATGACAGTAGATAAGACTAATGCATGCACACATTGAAAACATGAACAATGTATGGACTTTCACATACTGTCTGGGGAGAACCAGCTAAGCGGACAAGCATGTTAAATTCATGAAAAGGTACTGCAGGCAAAGCAATATCACTTATCAGGAAAATGAACTATTTATTGATACCTGTTATAACTCATAAAAGCGGTTATTGTGAAATTATTAATTCATAAATATACTTATGTTATTTTGTCCGAGGCGATCTGGCCGTTTGTGGAAGTCTCTACTATGACTACTTGCGCAAGTGGGCTGCCACTTATGAGTATGTGTGTCCCGAGCGAGAGATTATCGGGCTGTGCTGACGAGGCAACTATCTCTGTCTTGTAGATAGTGTCGTTATTATAGTAGTGACCGGGTGCCCCGACGTTGAAGCCAACAACAGTAAATGTACCGGAATTCCCTGTGAGGCGAAGAGATATGTCATCTAACGGCAAAGTTGATGTAAGGCTAAGAAAGGAAACATTGTAAACTGCCGTAGTACCATTTCCTGATATCGAAACTGAAATTATACCGGATGGCGTCTTTGCACTATCGACATCATAAAGAGTTGCAACTGTCACGATCACGATAAGAATCACGATTGCCGATGTCCATTTCACGAATTTCTTGTTTCTATTTATGTATGATCTGATGCTTGAAGATATCGAATTCGCTTTACTACTGGTTTTGTTTTTCATTTTTCCTGACCAGTATCCTGACCTTAGTGCCGTCTATGTCCCAGTCCTGCCCGTTTTCTGCAGATCCAAGATCGATGCTGTCTGCGAGTGTTTCAGATGAGATTGCCTCGACAGACTTTCTAATGTCGCCCGACGTTGCAGAATCTGCACCTATTACAACGGATATCCTGTCATCATACTCAAGCGAAAGCTCCTTCCTCATCACCTGTATCCTCCGTATTATTTCCCTGGTAAGGCCTTCCCTTGCAAGATCCGCATCTATAGAAGTATTCAGGAAAAGTTCGAAGCCGGTTCTTTCATCCCTGTCGTGCACGAAACCTGCTTTGGGCACTGTCTCAACAAGTATATGCTCTTGTGAAAGGGTGAATCCGTCTACACCCACGAATCCTTTCTTGCGGAGTTCTTTTATTATGTTCTCGGGATCAGATGAAATAAGAGCCGACTCGACCCTCTTCATATTTCCTTTAAGAATAGGAGCGACTGTCGAATAATTTAGCTTTACGCTGGAACTAACAGGAAGATCTCGCCCTTCAGCAAAGATTATGTTTTTACAGTTGATTTCGGGTTTTATTATTTCAAGAAGGGGCTCATCTATCCTCGACGAGCCGAAAAGTAGGAGTTCCATTAAAGGCTGCCTTCCTTTTATGCCTGCCTTCTGGCGCATTCTGCGGACCGTCTCTATAATTGACATTATGTCTGCGAATTTTTTCTCCAGTTCAGGTTGTATCAGCTCTTCAGATGCTGCAGGATAGTGTTCCAGATGCACGCTCTCTTTTTGCGTGAGGGACCGATAGAGATATTCGGTGGTGAAGGGGGCGATCGGCGCCAGCATCAATGATATCTTTTCCAGCAGGGTGTAAAGGATGGAATATGCACTTTCCTTCATTTCGGTCATCTCTTCTGACCAGAATTTCCTTCTTGAAAGCCTGAGGTAAGTGTTTGAAACCTGTTCTATGAGATCCATAAGGCTCCGGAATGCCTCATGCGGCAGATAAGCTTCCATGCTCTTATTGCATGCAAGGATGGTTGAGTTGAGGCGCGAAAGTATCCACTGATCAAGCGGATCGCTGGATATCTTCAGGCCGGTGAATTCATACCTGTCAAGGTTTGCGTTTGAAGCAAAGAAACTATATACGTTCAGGAGGGTTGAGAGAGTCTTTCTTGAAATTTCCGTGATGAGCCTTATATCGTAATTTCGAGTCTTCCATGGGACCCCGAACATAAAGAATAGGCGAAGGGGATCTGGCCCATTCTGCCGAAGAGCTTCAATTGCGAGGACAGAATTCCCCTCGCTTTTGCTCATCTTTCTGCCTTTCTCATCCAGGACAAATTCTATTGTAAGGACATTTTTGTATGCATTTGAATTGAAAAGAAGCGTCGAGATAACATGCAATGTGTAGTACCAGCCTCTGGTCTGGTCTATAGCCTCTGTTATGAAATCCACCGGAATGTGGGTTTTTCGGCTGTGCCTAGGATATCCTATCGAAGCATATGTGGCGCTACCTGAGTCAAACCAAGTATCAATAACATAAGGTTCACGGATCGACTCTTCTCCGCACTGGGTGCATTTGAGCTTCAGCTCATCCACAAAGGGACGATGCAAATCATCCAATTGCCGACCGGAGCGCTCTGCCAATTCCCTCATATCGCCGATTGCCTCGTAATGGCCCTTCTTACATTTCCATACCGGCAAGGGTGTTCCCCAATACCTGTTCCTGGACAGGGACCAGTCCTTCGCCTCTTCAAGAAAGTTTCCAAATCGTCCCTCCTTGAGATGCGAAGGATACCAGGAGATTCGAGAATTGGTTTCTATTATTTTTTCCCTGTTTTCTGATACCTTTATGAACCAGGCATCGAGAGGATAATAGATAAGCGGTGACTTGCACCTGTAGCAGAACGGGTATGTGTGCTTTATCTTCTCTATCTTGAAAAGTACTCCTGTTTCCCTGAGATAATCTATTATCCTCGGGTTTGCATCCATCACATTCAATCCATTCCAGGGCAGCAATGGATCGTTATATTTACCTTCTGGATTAACGGGATTAAGTATCCTGGTCTTCATCCTCTTTCCTGTCTCGAAGTCATCGGCACCAAACGCAGGTGACGTATGTACTATACCTGTTCCTTCCTCCACCGTAACGTAAGAAGCGCCAACAACCTGCAGGTTGCCATCAAATGGCTTGAGGAACTTGAGCAACTGCTCGTACTTCTTCCCCACAAGATCGCTTCCCTTTATCGAGTCCTGGAGGTGCTTTCCTCCGGGGAACAGCTTGTCGGCCATGGCCATCGCGATATAGTACCTGGAACCTTTGTATTCAACTAAAGAATAGTCTAGCTTCGGGTTGACAACAAGGAACTGATTGGAGGGAAGCGTCCATGGAGTGGTTGTCCATGCCAGCATGTATGTATCCTTCTCGCCGATCACCTTGAAGCGCACGTACACAGAAATGTCTGTTACCTCCTCATATCCCTGGGACACTTCGTGTGAACTCAGTGAAGTTCCGCATCTCGGGCAGTATGGCAGTATTTTGAAGTCCTTAAAGAGCAACTGATTCTCGAACATTGTCTTCAAAGCCCACCACTCGCTTTCCATATAGTCCCTGTTCAGGGTGATATAGTCCTTATCGTGGTCAACCCAGAATCCGATTAGTGAATCAACTTCCTTGAATTCATCAATATACCTGAAAACACTTTCCCTGCAGTATGCATTGAAAGCTTCGATACCGAAGTTCTCGATCTCCTTTTTTGAGTTGAAGCCGAAGTGCTTCTCCGCCTCTATCTCTACGGGTAGACCATGGCAGTCCCAGCCGCCTGTCCGTCCAAATATTTCATGCCCGGTCATGTATTTGTAGCGAAGCACTATGTCCTTGACTACGCGTGTCATCGCGTGGCCCAGATGCGGCCGCCCGTTTGCAGTGGGGGGACCTTCGAGGAACCTGAACGGCTTGTTTCCAAGACTAGAGTGAAGTGATTTTTCCTGAATACCGGACTCTTTCCAGTAAGATCTTACTTCGTCTGCCAATTCCTTGAAAGAGCGGTTTGTATCAATCGCTTTAAACATTTCTGAGTACCTTCTGGGGTAAAAGCTATCAAACTCATTAATTTAACACTTTATCATGCTATACCGACCGGATGCAAAAATTAAATGCGAATTTAGGCATTGAACTTTTTATTCAGTTCCTCGATTCAGCATAATGTAGCTAACAATCTCCAAACACTAATGCTGACTTTAAACTACACATTATTTTAAATATCTCGTGATAATAACAATTCACGACTGAAAGCTCGTTAATAACTGGGGACTCGGTAGCGCGATATGGGCTTTCAAATTCAGCTTTCATGAGGAGAGGTATTCCGTTACTGCTTGTTCCTGTCATATTGCTCTTAGTTGTAATCTATTCCGGCGATTTTTACTATTTGGAGTATTTTCATGTGATTACTGGCTCTGCGTGGACCGGCATGGATCTTGTTATGGGTTTATTTTTCGCTTTTGTGATGCGCGGTCTTTCAAATGCTGAAAGGGTTGAGGTTTCCAAGCGTCTTATCCCGACGATGCTGTTCTTCATGCCATCTATCGCTTCCGTGACCGTGACGGCGGGTCTCTATACTGCAATGCATATGCAGATTGCATTTTCATCTCCATACTTCATTGCGACTGGCATAATTGTGCTTGTACTCATAGCGCAGGGTTTTGCCCTCTTTCTGCCAAATGAACTCAGGATATATCTTGAACTCCTTCGGGGAGGCAAAGATGTGGGCAAGATCGTAAGGCTGACAATGCTCAACTTAAAACTTTCCCTGAGCCAGCTGGTATTTCAAATAGCTGTAATCGTTCTTATGGCACATTTCGCCACGGGTTATGCGTTATGATTCCTGACAGACTCAAATCGGTGTATAGGGCAGGTGTTATTGCAGTTGTACTTCCGGCAGTTGCTCTGCTGGTTGCGTATCTTTCCGGGAGCTTTCTGTTAATCGATTATGTGCATGTTCTTCTTGGGGCGATCTGGACAGGCGTTGATGTCTTCTACGGATTGATATTCTATTTTGTAATTTCAAGCCTTGATGCCAAAACAAGGGCAAGCATAGCTGAAAGGCTGATTCCGATGTCTCTCTTCTTCATACCCTCTGTTTCCATTCTAACTCCACTTGCGGGTTATATCCTGGCCGTCGAGGAAAAAATATGGAACCCCTACACTCCTGTGTTTTCAGCGGCTATTATCATAGGAAGCATCCTTGTTGCGGTCGGTTTCCTGACAATCGTCCCAGCCTCGGCACTTGTGTTGAAAGAGATGAAAAGTGCAGGGGGCAATGTTGAAAGGAGTTCTCGCATGCTGATGCTTGGATCTCATGGGGCACTCCTGCAGCTGGTTCTCCAGATTGCAATGATATCAGTTATGGCATATATTGTAGTCTATTTGTGAAATATCTGCAGATAAGCCGAATTTCTCTTATGTCAGACAAAAGTCGGCTAATAAAATTTGTAATTATTAAAATAACAATATTTAATAATTACTATATGTTATGTTCATGTGGCAGGCAAGTTTTATAAAAATGTTGTTGAAGCCATCAAGGATGAAACTAACCGTATCAAGGGAATAATTAGGGAACAGCGGTCATCTCAAAAAGACTCCGGCAGCATGAAGAAAAGGACTTAGGAAATGCTTCCTATTTTAGGTGCCGGAGCGAAGTGCTGATAACCTCCGCCCACAATTGGACTCCAGCTCTTTCCATCGAATATTATATTATCTCCCTTCCAGGTATCGCCGATATAGGAAACTTGAATCTTCTCAGATTCCATGGCAGACTTGAAGTCTGCATAGTTAGTATTCTCAATCGTGAAAAGAAGCTCATAATC
>JAJYZI010000002.1 GCA_021800105.1 Thermoplasmata archaeon | reverse complement strand
ATAGTGCTAAGCTAACCGTCAGGATATGCGATGTATAAGGCTAGATCTGTGGCTGGACAGCGCTCATTAGAAAAATAATTAGGGAATGAATCAGATCTAAATTGTAAAATAACCGCTTAGTTATCTCGATAAATAAAGCCTATTACAAAAAATTAACACATTCCACCTGCTTGACGTCAAATTAATATATTAACGATAATGTTTATTCCACTCTTGTTGTTATTATTTAAGGGGACGAGTATGGACGATGTTAAAAACATTGACAAGGGACTGGAAAATGCCGAAATTGAATGGACAAGGCTTACAACTATTGATGGTGAGAAGGGCATTCTGATGTATGAAGGATACTCTATTGATGACATAATAGAACACAAGGCGTCAGTGGAAGAAATACAGTACCTTTTCCTCTACGGAGAACTGCCAACTACAAAACAACTCGACGCATTCAGACATGATGTTGAAGCAGGGTACGATCTTCCGGATTATGTGATTGATATTATATGGAAACTTCCCAGAAAATCGGATGCGGTCGCGATGCAGATGGCCGCTTTTGCTTCAATGGCAGCAGCGGAAGTTGGATTCAGATGGAACAAGGACACAGACAAAGTTGTTGCTGCAAATGCAATTGGAAGGATGTCCGCAGTCACGGCCAACGTGTATAGACATATAATGGGTCTTTTGCCTGAAAATCCCAGACCGTCAAGCAGCTATGTGGAGAGTTTCCTCAGGGCTGCTTTTGGCAAGGACCTTTCCAAGGAAGAGTCTGAGGCAATGAACTCTGCACTCATATTATACACAGATCATGAAGTGCCTGCATCAACTACTGCCGGGCTTGTTGCGGTATCAACTCTTTCTGACATGTATTCCGGTGTGACCGCTTCCCTGGCAGCACTGAAGGGCCCACTTCATGGCGGGGCTGCAGAAGCGTCTGTTGCGCAGTTCAAGGAGATAGGCGACGAGAAGAACGTGAAGGATTGGTTCAACAGCAACATTTCAACAGGGAACAAGAGACTGATGGGATTTGGTCACAGAGTCTACAAGACATATGATCCAAGGGCCAGAATATTCAGGAGGTACGCGGAAAAACTTGTGAAAAACAGCAAAGACGCGGAAAAACTCTTCAGGATAGCTACTGCTCTGGAAGAAATTGGCATACAAAAGTACGGTCCCAAGAAAATATTTCCCAACACCGACTACTATTCTGGCATTGTTTATCTTTCGATGGGATTCCCGCTGCATAACAACATATACACCGCCTTATTCGCACTTTCCAGGTTGACCGGATGGGTTGCCCACTTCATAGAGTATGACGAAGAGGAGGAAAGACTAATAAGACCAAGGGCAGTCTACGTTGGAAAGGGACTCAGAAATTTTACGCCGTTAAAGGCAAGATAAGCAAGAGCGCTGTTAGCTCCTTTTTATCTTTCAACCTTAGGTACTGATAGTTGTAATTCAATGCTTCCCTTGAAGCTTGAATGCTGGATTAGAGTCCAATGAAACTTAAGTCACGGCCTCTAAAACTATAATGCAAAGAATAATGAAGACGAGGCAACAGGCCTGGTCTAATTAATCCTGCTTACTTATGACGACAACTGTGGGATGCACCTCGTACTTTCTCTGCGAAATCCTTGTAATGGACAGCAAAGCAGTTCTCCTCTTAGTCGATTCGAAGTACTTCAGAATGTGCTTGACCAGACTGGCGCTCACTTCAAGTTCGACATATATGGGATTGCCCTTGTGGAACCAAGTTGCAATTATTTTCCCGTCGACCTGGTCAAAAAGGTCTTCCAGGTCGATTTCCACGTCAATTCTCTGCCCTATATCAAGTTTCAATACGGTTCAACCCTTATACCCTGATCGTCTTTATCGTTCTTTAAGCTTTTCAGGCTAACCTGCATGATTCAGTATTTTTCGATAATTTTAATATCAAGAAGTTTCTCAATCTTCCTTGCAAGCTTCATGTCGGGCTGCAACTCGCCCCTTTCAACCTTCGCCAGCACGTTCTTTTTTTCAAGCAGCTTGGCCGCGAGATCCTCCTGCGTCCATGCAAGCTTTTCCCTCGCCTCCCTGATTATCTGCGCATATTCTGGCGCAATGAAAAGGTCTTCCTGGTCAGCGTTTTTCCTCACAGGCGGCTTCTTTTGTTTTGGAATGTATGCAGCCACAGGCCTAGACATCGGTCTTTCTATGATGACAGGTTTAACTTCTGTCTTTGGTGGATCCAGTATTTTACCAAATCTGGCGCATGAGTCGCATAGCATCAGCACGGTGCCCTCGACCAGGACCTTCTGTGTCTTCGGCACATTCTTCCCGCACATCTCGCAATACATGACTAGAAATGCTCTCTTAGCTTATATTGTTTAACGGCAACAAAACGTTATAGCCTCTTTTGAATCAAGTCAGCATTGAACGGAAAAGACTTGGAAAGAATCATTCGTATTGGCGGAGACCTGTATACGCTGACAGAATACGGCAAACCTGTTTTTGGCGAAAAAATAATATCTTATATGGGGAAGAGGGCAAGGCACTGGGACCCTAAACGAAGCAAGCTGGCTGCCGCCATAATGAAGGGAATGGATGTCATGCCCCTCAATGCCGACAGCAGCGTCCTCTATCTCGGTGCATCTACCGGCACAACTGTAAGTTACCTATCGGATATATGCATCAACGGTAAAATATTCGCTGTGGAGGTGTCATTTGAGTCTTTCTATAAACTATTGTCTCTTGCAGAGAAAAGAAAAAACATCATACCGATCCTTGAGGATGCAAATATACCGGAAAGATACTCATTTTTCGTGGAGAAACCTGATCTCATATACCAGGACATTGCACAGAGAAACCAAGTGCAGATTTTCAACGCAAATGCGGATAAATTTCCAGAAGTGAAAAAGGCCATACTCATAATCAAGACAAGATCAATTTCGTCAAGGCTCAACGAAAAAGATATACTCTCAGAGGCGCTTTCTGGCCTGAAGGAATTCAGCGTCGTGAGGCGATATAACCTTTCGCCGTATGATCAGGCCAACTATCTTTTATATCTAGAGAGATGAGACTCTCTCGATATCATTTTTTAGTAGAGTCTCATAACGTATGGGAATAGCAGACAGGTGTCGTCCTATGGAAATTCAGTTTTTATCCTCATTGAAGTTTGATAGGAAGAAATGCGTCAAATGCGGGGAATATTTCTGGACCTTGCAGAAAGACAGGGTTACATGCGGTGACACTTCATGTGACAGTTACTCTTTCATTGGTCGAAGACTTACAAACAACAGGTATGATCACAATGAGATGAGAGATCTTTTTATCAACTTCTTCAAAGAGGATCATACTTTCCTGAAGCCATATCCTGTCGTACCAAGGTGGCGCGAGGACGTATTGCTTGTTAACGCCTCAATATACGATTTCCAGCCCCATGTGACATCCGGCATCGTAAAGCCTCCTGCAAATCCCATTGTTATGTCACAGCCAAGCATAAGGATGCTGGATGTAGATCTCGTTGGAGAAACCGGCAGACACCTTACCAGCTTCGAGATGATGTGCCATGACTCCTTCAACAGCAGCAAAAAAAAGGTATACTGGATCGATGGCACCGTCTCCAGGTCTTTTGAATTTCTCACTAAAGCCATGGGTGTGAAACCTGATCTTATTACATACAAGGAAAAGCCATGGAGTGGGGGGGGAAATGGCGGAGATGCGCTGGAAGTCTTTGTCGGCGGATTGGAGGTTGCCACGCTCGTCTTCATGGATATGAAGGAGGACGCTGAGGGACCCGTGGAGATAGATGGGTTGAAGTACTCCCGGATGGACATGCAGATCGTGGACACTGGATATGGGCTGGAAAGACTTTCCTGGCTATCGTACGGCACAAGCACGATTTATGAACCACTTTATCCAGAAATCATCAGGTTCCTGCTTGACAGGTGCCATCTTGAGGACATTGATCCCCGCCTTATGCACCTGATCACGGAGGCATATATCCAGGAACCTGGAATCAACGCAAACGAAATACCGGCAAGGTTATTGGAAAATGCGCCACATCTTATTGAAAAGTATACGAAGGAGGACATAGCAAGAAGGGCAAGGGAAGCCAAGGCGGTATACACAATCGCCGATCACACAAGATCAATCCTCTTCATGCTTGCTGACTATGTCATTCCATCTAATGTCAAGGTAGGCTATCTTGCAAGGATACTGATAAGAAGAACTCTGAGGAATCTTTCTATAATCGGCGGCAAGGATCTCATCATCCCCGTTCTTGAGATACAAAAAAGGAACTTTTCGAATATATTGCCTGATGTGCCTTGGGATTTCATCGTTAAAGCCGTAAACGAGGAAGCCGCAAAGTATGAAACTGCGCTCAGCAACGGAGAGGCAGTCATATCCCGCTACTTGTCAAAGAGCAGCACAATATCGGAGAAGGACGTTGCTTATCTATATGATTCGCATGGTCTAGATCCGGAAACCATAGAACGCATTGCAGAAAGCAAGGGCGGCCGTGCAATCATACCGAAGGACTTCCATAAGCTGATTCTTTCTATGCACGAGGATAGGTCTGCAAGAAAGGAAAAGGTAAGCATTGATGACTTCGACACGAGAATGCTTTATTACGACGATACACGCCTCATGGACTTCACAGGGCTTGTTCTCTATTCGAGAAACGGCCTGCTGGTGCTTAACCAGACCGCATTCTACCCTGAAGGTGGAGGGCAGCCATGCGACCTTGGCTATATTGAATACGGTCCGCGAAAGATCCAGGTCAGCTATGTCGAGAGGAAAGGGCATACTGTCATACATCATGTGAGCGAGGATCTCCCTGAAAAGGCAAGAGTAAGAGGTCATGTAGATGCATCCAGGCGTAGGAGCCTGATGGTTCATCACTCCGCCACTCACCTTCTGCTGGCAACGACAAGGTCAGTGCTCGGCGACCACGTCTGGCAGGCAGGAGCACAGAAGGGAGTGGATGAATCAAGAATAGATATAACGCACTTTTCGAAGCTTACCGACGAGCAGATAGCAGAGATAGAGAGGAGATGCCTCGAACTTATTACCGAGAGCAGGAAGATTATAGTGAGAAACATAGACTGGTACAAAGCCCTTGATCAGTTTGGATTCCGGTTATTCCAGGGCGGGGTTCCGCTCGACAGCAAACTTCGTGTAGTTGAGATACAGGATGTAGACGCCGAGGGATGCGGTGGAACCCATCTTGATAATATAAGCGAGATAGGATTCCTCAAGATAATCAGGGCAGAGACCATCCAGGAAGGAATACAGAGAATTATATTCGCTGCCGGCCAGGCTGCTCTGAGATATGTAGAGAAGATACATTTTGGCTCAAGAACTATAATGACGCAACTTGGTACAGATCCAGACAACATGGAGACAGCTTTCCTGAAAGAGAGAGCAAGATCCGTGGACCTGAAGAAGGATATTGATTCCTTAAGGAAGCGCTATGTCAATGAATACATGGGGAGAAGCGTGATTAATAAGGGGGATGGAGTCACATTGCGATTGATAGTGGGAGATCCGGATGATGAAGAGATAAAGCTGCTGGGGAAAATAGCGGCTTCAAACCACGGGGAAATAATGCTTCTTCGCGAGGTTCGTGGAGAGCTTGCCAAATTTGTAATGTTTAACCCTTCCGGTAGCGCACTAGAACTTTCAAAGTCACTTGTGCCTGCAGTTTTCGATGTTCAGGGAAATAGATTCATGGCCAGCTTCAGATCCGATCTTGATAATAATAAGTTAATTAGGATGATTTTAGATAAATGCACCGGAAACTTAAATGGAAAAGGAAAATGATATCAGGGAATTCCTCAGGGAAGCTTCATCCCTGACTTCCTTCAGCACAGAAGACCTTGAGGCGGATTCGGCCGTCATAGTGCTGAAGAATCCATCAGAAATGGATATTGATGCATTTCGCGAACTGCATGCGAGAGCATCCAGGTACGGTTTTGACATATTCACCGGCCCTGAGGGATCATCAAGGATTTATGTTTCAAGGAAAGTGGAAAGGACAAGAACCGGACCATTTTCCTTGAGGATTAAGGCAATTCTCGCACTCGCAGCTATCATCTCAACATTCTATGTCGGCTATGAATATGAACTGGCGTACAGTCATTCATCTAATTTTGCGTATCTTCTGAGCTATGCTGCGGTTTTTTTCGTATCACCGATAATCGTCATAATTCTAGCCAGGGAGACAGGACGATACATCGCCATGAAGACTGATGGCATGCACTACTCTTTTCCAATAATACTGCCGGATCCGATCGGCGTTGGAATCATTGGGTCGGTGATAAGCCAGAAGCAGGCATTTGTTTCAAGGAAGTCCATGCTTAAATCCGGCGTATATCCTCTGGTCTTCGGCTTTGGTGTATCAACCTTTTTCTTGCTTGTGGGCTTATTTGTGCTTCCCGGAATCAGCAGCTATGCACCCAGTGTCAGCACACCAATAACAAAGCTGAGTCTTCCACTGTTCTTTTCTCTAGTGCTGTCAAGATTAGTCCCGCAATCTGTTGCCTTGAACCTTCTTTCATATGCGGGTTGGGTTGGAATCGTCATGAACTCTTTCAATGCCCTGCCGCTTGGCTACCTTGACGGCGGGTTGATATTCTCTTCCATATCGCCCAATTATTCCCGGGTGCTGAGTTATGCCTCCATCGTGGCACTCATCGGGCTTTCATTAGTGTACGCATCTTGGTTCATACTCGTAATATTCGCACTACTTATCGGCCTGCAAGGTCCAAGCGCCCTCTATTCATTACGTGGGCTCAGCAGGAAGAACAAGGCAATCATCCTCCTGGTCCTTTTCTTCATTATAGGTGGGATTGTCCCAATTCCATTCCACATCTCGCCTTCCAACTTTTCAATGACTCCTTACCAGGACTCGTATGTTATAGTGAACGGGACAAACGCGAACATTTCGGTAAACATCAGGATTAGTGATCTTTCGGGTGCAGTCCTTGCGCCTGCATTTTCTGTCTCACCTTCCACCGGCTTCACCATCTCCTCCAATTCCTCTTCCATCTCCGCCGGGGGATCAGCTGTTTTCAGGATTCTTCTAGATACAGGATCCCTCAGCTCCACGGGATATTATCACTATAATATAACGGCATATTCGGGTTCCGCAGTCCAATCGACCGAGATTACTGTCCTTTCTGTCAACGAGAGCAAGCAGCTCTCATTCTCTGACTCCAACCCACTTATGTTAAAGGGAAGCCACAAGGACCCGGTCAACATGAGCTTCCTATACAGCTCAATAGGTGAGAAGAACATTACGCTTTTCTCATTTGCTCCTGACAACTTTTCATACTCCGTGAGCTTGGAGAACCTCACGCTCCAGTACACGGGGCCTACTGAAATACTAAGCAGTCCGTTCATTGTAAAATCTGGAAATCCTATGCTTCTTTCATTTACCGCCATTACGAAGGTTGGAAACTGGGAAATTGTGGCAATGACATCCAGCTATAACGCTGCAATAGCAGTAATAACTCTATCTTAGGAGGACAAATGAAGTTAGCACTCCTGATAAATCCGATAGCGGGCTACGGTTTCTATTCAAACCTTAAGGACACGACCGGCATAAGCGACTTCGACCGGGAGAAATCCATATCACTAAGAGCCGCGGATATTTTCCTGAACGGCCTGGATCTGTCCAAGATAACGTTCACTGTGCCATCGGGCATAATGGGTTATGATCTTGCAGTGGCGCATCACTGCAGCATTGGAAGGACAGTAAAGGTATCCGACTGGCCAACCTCAGAAAAGGATACGGAGATATTTGTGCATTCGCTCTCAAGCGAGGAATGCGACCTGCTAGTCTTTGTTGGAGGAGACGGCACCGCAAGATGTATCCAGAGATGGATAGCCAAAAACATACCAGTGCTGGGAGTGCCAGCCGGGCTTAAAATGTACAGCGGTGTCTATGCCATAAACCCTGAAAAGGCAGCTATTGCAGTTAATTCTATCCTTTCTAGCGATATTGTCACAGCACAGATGGATATACTTGACCTGGACGAGAACAGGGAAATAATGAACTATGGAACTGTACTTGGAATATCCAGTCAGATGATCTTGCAGGGGGGAAAGACTGAGTATGCTTCTCAGGGGATTGACGGCATAGTCGAATTCGTCACAGGGAACATGGAAGAGAATACATATTACATATTCGGAACAGGATCTACTTGCAAGTCGATCGAGCATGTCCTCGGATATGATGCGGACCCGCTGGGCATTGACATATACTTGGGAAAATCCCTTGTCAAATCCGATGCTTCTGAAGCCGACATCCTTGCCATAGATGGAAGCAGGGGTATCCAACTTATAATGTCGCCGCTGGGAGGGCAGGGTTTTTTGTTCGGCCATGGAAACAGGCAGATCACATGGCGTGTGATTGGGAAAATAGGATTTGAAAATTTACTTGTAGTATCGAGTCCGGAGAAGCTATCTGGTCTTTCCTGCCTCTACGCATATATGCCAGGTGCACAATTTCCGGACTTCATTCGCGTTCTGTACGGGTACGAGAGATTCAGGGTGATTAGGCTGGTATCATAAAAGAAATTAATACATTGCTTATATGGGTTAACGAAAAACCAAATGGAAAATTCCTCTAATCACACATTTGCAGATCTTTCAAGATTCCTAAAGCGATCCCCAAAGCTGTTAACCTATTTGCCGCCAATTCTCCTGTACCTCCTTCTCGACTATCTTACGATAAAGAGCATGACGCTGATTGTCGAATTTTTCATAATACCTATTCTCCTCATAATCCTGGCAGACCAGGTTTTTGTTTCACTTGCAAGATTCAATTTCCCTCGACGAAGAATATATTTCCTTGATTTTACCTCATTCTTCATTTTCAACACCTACTTTCTTATCCTTTCCGTCATATTCAGGTCATCATCCCCTGTGGTGCTAGCCGCAATGGCAGTTTCAGCGACGGCGCTTATGCGATCCATGGTCTTCTACGTCTACTATTCTGAGAAGATCCAGCTTGTTATATTGCCTGCGATGCTTTATTCTCTGATCTCTCTCCTCATATTTTCCTTAATTTCTTACACCCCGAGGGTGCTCGTTGGGACCATCCTCTCTGCCGCGATCTTTTCTTTTGGCGGCCTGGCTTTTGCATATTACTCAATCAGGAAATTCAGGAAAGAATTTGGCCTTAGCCCGATCAAGATACTCAACTTCTTTCTTAACATTCACTCGGAAGAGGATCAGTCTGCAGGCCACATATTTTTTTCAAACCTATACGGTACGAAAAGGGAGGTCCCAGTCAAGGTGATAAGCATCGATAACATGGAGGGGAAGAGAAAGGTACTTCTCGTCTTTCCTTATGTACATCCCGGTCCTTTTGGCGAGATCGGCACAAGTAATCTCCCATTCAAATTATATTCCAGGACATCCGATATTTCACAGGAAACAATGGTTTTCCACACATCAACGACAAACAGCAACAACTGTGCTTCGGATGCCGATGTTGACAACCTGGCCGAAGGAGTGCGGAAATCGCTTGAAGAAATGCACTACAGCGACAAGATCGCACGATTAAGGAAAATCAAGAGCGGCAGGATATCCCTTTCACTGCTGAGGATCGGTGACTTTGGGGTAGGATCCGTCATACCCGAACGGGAAAGATTTGATGATGTAAGCCTGCCGGAAGGCCTTAAGATAACTGAGAGGGTAGTAGCAGCAGGTGCGTATGACTTCGCTGTCGTGGACGCTCAGAACCATTTTTCTTACAGGGCAAAGGCTCTCGATGACTGTGAGACGCATTCAAAGACGTTTGAAAGAGAATTCAACAGAGACATCCCGAAGTTCGATCTTATGGTTGGATACTCACACCTTACTGCAAAGAGTCCGGGGCTGGGTCCCATGGGCATTCAGACACTGGTCTTCAGGGTAGGGGACAAGGACCAGGCAATCGTACTCACAGATTCCAACAACATAAAGGACGAGCTCATGGCCGTAGCAGAGGAAAAGGTTGCAGGAAAGGTCGCTTACCTTGATATTTTTACCACCGACAATCATTTTGTAAATCAGAGCACGCTTGACATGAACCCTCTTGGCGAACGTGACGATATTCCCATGATATCTGACCTCATAGCGAAATCCATTGACACTGCTATTAAGAATGTTGAGCCCTGCAGAGCAGGAATTGGTTCATCCAATGTTACGGTTTCCATGGGCGAAGAGAACATGTTCGAGAAGCTCCTGACTAATGTCTTTAAGTCACTGAAGCGGGCAAAATACTCAATCGTTGCCGTGGTGGCCCTTACCATAGCATTATCATTTATTGCCTTTAACCTGCCTTTCCTGCCCTGACGGAAAGATCTGCTCCAGGAACTGGCTCTTTCCTGATGACATCATCAGGTCCAGGATAGAAAAAGCGCTCATGCACTGAACAACTGGAAGCGCCCTTATTGCTATGCAAGGATCATGCCTGCCCTTGACCCGTATGGTATCTTTCTCCTTCGATACTAAGTTAACCGTTTCGAGTTCCTTCCTTATCGAAGAGGTTGGTTTTATAGCAACCCTGAAATCCACCGGCATCCCATTCGTTATTCCGCCAAGTATGCCCCCGTTGTTATTTGATCTTGTCCTGAAATTCTGCCCGTCATAGTAAATCGTGTCAACAGCGTCAGATCCCTTCATCGAAGCGAGCTTGAAGCCTGATCCAAACTCAATCGCCTTTACTGCCGGGATCGAGAATACGGCATGTGAAATCACAGATTCCACGGAATCAAAGAAAGGTTCACCAATTCCACCGGGAATTCCCTTTATGGAGATGCGGATCGATCCGCCAATGCTGTCACCTTCGGACATGAGCTTCCTTATTAGTTCCACCGCCTCTGCATCCTTTCCGCTATCAGGTATCCTGGTTTTAGATGAATATGCTGCAACCGGCGAGTCCGCGTCTTGCGGAGACTCTATTCCGCCTATAGACTGCACCCATCCGTTCACGTTCACTCCTGCTTTTCGAAGAATGGAAAGGCATACAGATCCTGCGGCCACAAGAGGTGCTGTCATTCTGCCGGAGAGAAAGCCTCCACCCGAATAGTTCCTGAACTCGCCATATTTCAGAAACAGGGTAAGATCTGCATGACCTGGTCTTGGCCTTTCCTTGAGCTCATCGTAGTGCGATGGGATTGCATCCTTGTTGGCTATGATAAAAGTCAAAGGGCTTCCATCTGTCCGATCTCCTACCAGACCCGATACAATGGAGAAAGAGTCATCCTCTTTTCTCTGTGTCGTTATGTCACTCAGTGAAGGTCTTCTGCGTCCAATCCATTCGGCAATCTCGAGCGTTGGAATGTGCACTCCCGCAGGTATCCCTTCCAGTACACTTCCCACCATCTGGCCATGTGATGCCCCAAACACAGTTAGTCTTAGCCTGTTTCCAATAGAAAAAGACACATACTTGTATCTTTGTACAATATAAAACACCTGCTGATTGGAGCAGTCTGTTAGGTCAACTAATTATGTATTTCTTGTACCTGAAAGTCCTTTGTATCAGAAACTATTAATTCTCATTTTAACTATACTGAGCGTGGACGAAACTAATGACGACGTAGACGAATGGGTGGGTAAACTCAACATCAAATCCACCAAAGAGGTTCAGATACCGAAGGTGCTGTTTGACCAGGTCATAGGCCAGGACGAGGCAGCACAGGTGGTCAAGAAAGCAGCAATGCAGAAGAGACATGTGCTGCTTATCGGAGATCCCGGTACTGGTAAGTCTATGCTTGCCCAATCCATGACTGACTTTCTTCCCAAGGAGGAACTTGAGGATATTGTGGTTTTCCCGAATCCTGAGGATCCGAACAAGCCCAAAATTAAGACTTATCCCGCAGGAAGGGGGAAGGAGATTACTCGGCAGTACCAGATGAGGGCTGAGCGCGAAAAGAGGGACAAATCCAGGGGAATAATGTTCATAATAGTTTCCGTCTTCCTCTTCGGACTAATTATTTTCGTTTTCACAAAGGATTTTACTGTCATATTTCTTGCAATAATGGCTGCTGCATTCATCTATCTTGTACTTGCATTCAACCCTGCATTCAGGAACGAAAAAGCACTGATTCCGAAGGTTCTCGTTCAGCATAATCCCAACGAGAAACCACCATTCATAGACTCCACTGGAGCGCACAGCGGTGCTCTTCTTGGTGACGTCAGGCATGATCCTTTCCAGTCGGGAGGTCTTGAGACCCCTGCCCACGACAGGGTTGAAGCTGGAAATATACACAAAGCACACAAAGGTGTGCTGTTCATAGACGAAATGAACCTCCTCAGGCTAGAAAGCCAACAGGCCCTTCTTACCGCAATGCAGGAAAAGAAGTATTCTATATCTGGTCAGAGTGAGAGAAGCGCCGGTGCGATGGTACAGACTGAGCCGGTTCCATGCGACTTCATACTGGTCGCTGCAGGCAACCTTGATGCAGTTCAGGCCATACATCCTGCCCTGAGGTCAAGGATCAGGGGTTATGGCTACGAGGTCTACGTAAACAACCTGATGGACGACAACGAAGAGAACAGGAAAAAGATAGTGCAGTTCATAGCCCAGGAAATAGCGAAGGACAAGAAAATACCAGATTTTGATTCAACTGCGGTTGCAGAGATTATCAAGGAAGCCCAGAGGAGATCCGGCAGGAAGGGGAAGCTGACCCTGAGGCTCAGGGAACTCGGAGGTCTTGTCAGGGTTGCGGGCGATATTGCGATTACCGATAAGCTGCCCATAGTCACTGCGAAGCAGGTTATTGATGCAAAGGCACTCAGCAAGCCTCTGGAACAGCAGGTTGCTGACAGGTCGATAGAGATAAGGAAGAGCTACAAGACTTTCCTGACTGAAGGCGGCAGAGTTGGCAGTGTCAACGGTCTGGCTGTTGTGGGTGCAAACTCAGGAATGGCTGACTATACCGGTGTTGTGATGCCGATCGTTGCAGAGGTTACTCCATCCCAAAGAAAGGGGCAGGGCACCGTCATTGCAACCGGTAACCTTGGAAAGATTGCAAAGGAAGCCGTCACCAATGTTTCTGCAGTCATCAAGAAAATAAGCGGGGCAGACATCTCCGACATGGACATACACATACAGTTCATTGGCACTTATGAGGGCGTCGAGGGAGATTCGGCAAGCATATCCATCGCGACAGCTATCATTTCGGCAATAGAAAACATTCCTGTTGATCAGAGCACGGCAATGACCGGCTCCATCAGTGTAAGAGGAACTGTGCTGCCCGTGGGCGGTGTTGCTGCAAAAGTAGAGGCTGCGATCGATTCAGGATTGAAAAAAGTCCTTGTTCCCGCGTCCAACTTCGGTGACGTGATCTTGGACCAGAATCACAAGGGAAGGATTGAGATAATACCTGTGAACGACATCAAGGATGTCCTGGAAAATGCTCTTATGGAGTCACCGGAGCGCCAGAGCATTATTGGCCGTGTTACAGATGTATTCTCTTCAAAGGTGAGTCTCTCGAAGTTTTCCGGAAAAAATGGCCCAACAGCAATTTAGAGTCAGTTATTTTTCTCTAAATTATCCTATCTCTGATGCGGATATAGCATCTCTTACCGGGTTCAAGGGAGGAATGATAGTCTGTGATATTGATGCAGCTTATAGTGAATTTCACATCAGGGCTGCACTGGAGGAAGCGCTTGAAACCAGGAGACGCAGCAGGAGATACCAGAACCTTTCAGCGTTATTCATGATGTATCTGACCGGGAAAAAACAGATAAAGGACGCCATAAAGCTTGCAGGTATAAAACCAGGAACAGTGAAATTCTTTGTCGTATGCCTGGACAAAGACGGGGATCTGCCCCTTGACCTGGAAATTTTCCGGAAATCCACAAAAAGTGCAGCACCGATCCCAATAAACGACGAGAAAAACGATGAAGATGCTTGCTGGAGGATGACAAGGCTTTCACTAATTCTTTAACCTCGTAAAAAACGCAACACATTATTTGCATGGAAAATATTTGAACGCTATCGTAATACCATATTGTGAAGAAATTCCTCGCCTATTTGGGGCACATCAATATTGACATTATATTCAGGGTGCCGAAACTTGTATCTTCGGGATCTGTGCCAATCGAGGAGGAGCGGAAGGTATATGGCGGGACCTTAGGTAACTTCGCCCTGATTGCATCCAGGCTTGGCCTGGATTTTGACCCCTACGCTGCTGTGTCTTCGGAGACCCATGCCGGTTACATGAAGCTGCTCAAATCAAGGGGGTTGAACCTTGAACACGTGAAGGTTTTCGAGGACACTCGTGGCCCATTCTGTTACATAGCAAGCGACCGGAATAACCAACTCGCTTTCATCAACCAAGGTCCTAACCTTATCTGGAAACCATCCTTGGAAAATAGCCTAATCGATGATTACAGGATACTGCATTTCACTACGGGTCCAAGGCATGAATACCTCAAGATAGCGAAGCAATCAAATTCGGACATTGTATTCGACCCTTCTCAGGAAATATACCTTTACAGCAAAAGCGAACTGAAGGAATTTGTCTCTCTAGCAGATATAGTTATGTGCAACGAACAGGAATACGAATTGATAAGGGATAATATTGATCCGCGTGGCTCCCAGACGATCATAAAGACGTTGGGTTCAAAGGGTGTAGAGGTGCTCAACAACGGCGATAATGTGCTTGTCCCGGCAAGGAAGGTTGACGGGCATTATGATACCGTTGGTGCAGGCGATGCATTCAGGGCGGGCTTTTATTACGCCTACCAGAAGTATAATGACATTCCCAAGGCAGTCAGATATGGTACCATCGTTGCAAGCGAGGCAATCCGGCTCCCTGTTGTTGACTTCAACGAACCATGGAGCAGAATAGAGTCCATATTCTCTAAGTTGGATATCTGAGTTGTTCAAGACTTTTTTCTCCCTTGACAAAGGAGAATTACGATAGTGTAAGTGGAAGAGAATTATTGCAATTTCGCAGCAAACTGGATAGCATGCTTTTTTAACCACTCATCTTATTTCTGGTCTCGTGTCAGTTTACGAGTTTGAGGGCAGGAAACCTTCCATTGGAATGAATTCATTCGCTTTCGAGAATTCCACAATCATCGGTGACGTAACGATAGGGGAATATGTTTGGATTGGTCCCGGTGCAGTTTTAAGGGGTGATTATGGCAAAATAGTTATCGACGATTATACGGCGATTGAGGATAACTGCGTTATACATGCCAGGCCGGGAGAGACAACAACAATCGAGAAACATGTTACTGTCGGTCATCTTTCTACTGTGCACACTGCAACACTTAGGCAGTGGTCAATCGTAGGAATGGGGGCGACTGTCTCAGACTTTTCCGAGGTCGGGGAATGGGCTGTTGTCGCAGAGGGAGCAGTTGTCAAGTCTGGTACGAAGGTGGCGCCTGAATCCATAGCAGCTGGCATACCAGCATCTGTTATCGGTAAGATTTCCGAAGACTACAAGAAACTCTGGACATCATACAAGGCAAACTATAACAGCTTTGCATCAAGATACAGGGAACTCAAGAAGCTCTGAACCGCCAATACGGAGAAAGACAGATTGCTGCAAATCTTTTTAAGGTATCCATCCTTTCTAGAATATGCTTAAAAAATTTGAGATCCAGGAATGTAGTGTCAGGAATATTGTTGACTCCAGAGGAACATTGACCATCGAGGCAACAATCAGGCTCCCTGATGCAGTAGGAATCTCTTCAGCACCCTCTGGCGCTAGCACCGGCGAGACTGAAGTCAAAGCTTTCCCGCAGGGAGGTGCCCTCACGTCGCTCGATATATTCTACAAGGAAGTCCGAAAGGGGATAATAGGCCTTAATGCACTCGACCAGCCCGGATTCGATGCCTACCTGGAAAAAGTCGATGGAACAGGGAACTTCAGCTCCATAGGCGGAAATCTCGCGACTGCCCTTTCTATCGCAAATGCCAAAGCAGTTGCAAACTCGCTGCAGATACCGCTTTATCGATATGTCGGAGGAAACTTTGCCAGAAAGATGCCAAAACCGCTGGGAAATGTACTCGGTGGAGGAAAGCATTCCCGGAACGGAACTACGATACAGGAATTCTTTGTTTCAACTCAAAGCGAAAATATGCTTCAATGCATCAACACGAATATAAGGGTCCACAGAAGGGTCGGGGAAAGGCTCTCGGAAAAATTTCCGGACATAAGCATAGGTGTGGGCGACGAAAGGGCATGGACATGCAATATACCTGATCCGGAGGCAGTAGATCTTGTAAGGGACGCCGCCGCTGAGATAGAGCATGAAAGCAGGCTGAAGATACTCGTGGGTTCAGATCTTGCCGCAACCTCTTTTTTCGAGAAGGGCAAGTACGTTTACAGGGACGGTCCCAAGACCGTGGACCAGCAGAAGGATTTCGTTATATCTCTTGCTAAGGATCATGGTTTCAGGGTCATTGAGGACCCGCTCGTTGATTCAGATTACGATGGCTTTGCGGATATCACCGCCAGGATCGGGGATCGTTCCTTGATAATTGGAGATGATCTTTACACGACAAACCCTGAAAGAATAAAAGTAGGTATAGAGAAAAAGTCAACAAATGCGGTCTTAATTAAAGTAAACCAGATCGGTACCCTGAGCAAGACAGTCGAAGCAGTGAATCTTGTAAACAGAGCTGGATGGAAAACCGTCATCTCTCACAGGAGCGGTGAAACGACGGATGATTTCATTGCACATCTCGGTGTTGCCTTTGGCTCAGAGATGATCAAGTCAGGCACAATCGGCGGAGAGAGACTTGCTAAACTAAACGAACTTATAAGGATCCAAGAGGACTTTTGACGCTTTACATCATTGGAGTAGGCCTCGAGGGAGCTGCCAGCATCCAGCAGAGGGCCCTTGCTGCAATAAAGGAATGCTCCTCTGTCTTTATTGAAACATACACATCCGGGTCGCGCGATAACCTTATCGAGGGATTAGAAAAGGGGACTGGAAAGAAGATTATACTCCTGCCGAGGGAAAAAGTTGAGCAGAGCAGGATCATACTGAACTCAGCCAGAACCTCAGAAACAGCATTTCTCGTGCAGGGAGATGCCCTCACTGCAACCACGCACAACCAGGTCAGGTTCGATGCACTTGACGAGGGAATAAATGTTGTAGTTATGGAGAACTCTTCAATAATAACGGCGGTACCAGGTTACCTTGGACTCGAGGTGTATAAGATGGGGCAGGTAGTCTCTCTTCCATTTGTAACTGAAAAATTTTTTCCGAGGAGCCCTTATGACAAGATACTTGGGAACCTTGAACGTGGCTTGCATACACTGATACTGCTCGATATCACGGAAACAGGCTATATGTCTGTCGCCGAGGCATGTAGTATAATACGCAGGATGAACAATATGCTTGGCGGGAAACTTGATCTTTCCACCATGAAGGTCGCGGCGGTCCATGCGTATGGCACCAGTTTCCAAACAGCGAGATATGGCACTATGGAGAAACTATGCAGTGCCCATTATACTGAGAATCCATCAACGCTGGTTATTCCCGGTAAGCTTGATTATAATGAGGAGGAATTTATTTCTCACTTTGATGCGTAGACCGTCTTACCCGGTACTTGGAAAGGTCTTCAGATAACCAGTGTGCGAAAGTTATAAATCGAATCGAGGGCTTACTCGCTGGCGATTATCATAGAGAGACCGGCGGTTCATGAAATAGAAACTGACTTGCTTATAATCGGTGCGGGTGGTGCGGGTCTCCGGGCTGCAGTTGAGGCACTTAAGCAGGGTGTAAAGGTACTTATTGTAACGAAATCACTCCTGGGAAAGGCTCATACTGTCATGGCAGAAGGAGGAATTGCCGCTGCACTTGGCAATGTCGATAAAGAGGATAACTGGAAGGTTCACTTCGTTGATACTTATGTAGAGGGGGTTTACCTCGGAGACTGGAGATTTTCTGAACAACTTGCAAAAGATGCTCCTGAGAGGGTTTTGGAGCTCGAAGAATACGGTGCTCTCTTTGACAGGAACGCAGATGGAAAGATCCTGCAGAGGGCTTTTGGTGCGCATACATACAGGCGACTCTGCCACGTGGGCGACAAGACCGGGCTTGAACTCATAAGGACGCTTCAGGACAAGGTGATTCACAGCGACGCATCCTTCCTGGAGGAGATAATGATTACGAAGATCATAACCGAAGGAGGCAGGGTCAAGGGTGCAATAGGCCTCGACCTCAAAACGGGTGAATTCTATTCAATTTCAGCTAAGGGCATTATAGTCGCTTCAGGAGGGCTCGGCAGGATATACAAGGTTACTTCAAACTCATGGGAATCTACCGGAGACGGGCTTTCACTCGCATTTGAAGCAGGCTCTGAGCTAATGGATCTTGAAATGGTGCAGTTCCATCCGACTGGGATGATATGGCCTCCTGCAATACGCGGCCTTCTAGTAACTGAAGGAGTCAGGGGAGATGGCGGCTTGCTTTACAATACAAAGGGAGAAAGATTCATGCTCAGGTACTCTCCCCAGAAGAAGGAACTGGACGCAAGGGATGTCGTAGCTCGCTCTATTTACAGGGAGATTATGGAGGGAAGGGGGACGGAGCATGGTGGCGTCTACCTGGACATATCATACAAGGGAGCCAAGTTCATTCTTGAAAAACTTCCCAGCATGTACATGCAGTACAAGGAATTCTCAGGCGTCGATATCACGAAGGAAAAGATGGAGGTTGCGCCGACAACCCACTACCATATGGGAGGCATCAAGGTCGATGCTGAGACCAACCAGACGATTGTTTCTGGATTGTTTGCAGCCGGCGAAGCTGCGACCGGACTCCATGGGGCAAACAGGCTTGGCGGAAACTCTCTCGCAGATCTCCTGGTATTCGGGAAGAGGACAGGAGAAGAAGCTGCCAAGTTTGTAAAGAATGCAAAATTAACCAGGATAGGAGGAAACGAGGTCTCTGCAGAGGTCGATCGAGTGCTGTCTTTTTTGCAGGTCAAGGATCCAGTCAACCCATATGAGGTATTTGAGAAACTCAGGGAAACGATGTCAACCAACGTCGGCATCTGGAGAAATGAGGATGGCCTCAACAAGGCGCTTGCAGAAATAGCTGAACTTAAGAAAGTTGCCAAGAATGTGGGCGTGAGCGGCTCTACAAAATTCAACCCCGGCCTAGTTACTGCACTTGAGGTTCAGGGGCTGCTAAATATTGCTGAAATGCTTGTCACTGCCGCCAGGGAGCGTAAGGAAAGCAGGGGGGCACATTACAGGCAGGATTATCCGGAGCTCAGGAAGGAATGGAGGAAGAACATTGTGTTTGTCAGGAAGCAGGATGGAAACTACACAATGCGCTTCGACCCCGTACCCGAATTGCCATCGGAACTGAAAGCTCTATTATCAAAGGAGGAACAAGAAAATGTCTGATAAAGTTACTATATCGATCAAAAGATCCGATCCGTCAAAAGGAGAAGCACCACACTTTGTTGACTATGAAGTGCCAACACAGGAAGGTATGGTGGTTCTCGATGCAGTTCACTATATAGGGAGCAACATAGATCCGACGCTTTCTGTCAGGTGGAACTGCAAGGCCGCAAGATGCGGATCCTGCTCGGCAGAAGTAAATGGCCTGCCCCGGCTCATGTGCAAGACAAGAGTTGACAAGATGGGTTCCAGGATATCGATAGAACCTATGAGGGCATACCCGGTCGTTAAGGACCTAGTTACAAATGTTTCCCATAACTGGGAAGTAGCAAAAAGGATACCTCCCTTTACACCAAAACCAGATCTTCCCAAGCCATGGAGGATTGCCGCAATTGACATTACAAGATCAAAGGAATTCAGGACATGCATAGAATGCTTCCTTTGCCAGGACGTCTGCCACGTCATCCGTGAACATGAGTCCAACTATCTTGGGCCAAAGCACATGGTCAAGGTTGCTGCGCTGGATATGCACCCGCTGGATTCAATCGATAGGACTGGGTTCCTGCACACAGAGGGAGGAGTTGGTTTTTGCAACATAACAAAATGCTGCCAGAATGTGTGTCCAGAGGGGATACACATAACAGATAATGCAATCATACCTGAAAAGGAGAGGGTAGTGAACGAATTTTACGATCCAATTGGAATACTTATCCACAGGAGGAGGCAAAAGAAATGATCGAAAACAGGCGCAGGTTGAATACCCTTTCAGAGCTTCTGGAACCTAACTGGCGGTTCTGGAGCCTTATCCTGATACTCCTTCTTTCCGCCGGTGCTCTTTTCCTCTACCCTGTATCTGAGTACCAGGGCTACGTTGATCCTTTCTACTCTCCGACGGTTCTTGTGCTTCCATTTATAGCGCTTTTCAGGCTATCCTGTTATGCTTACAGGAAAGACTATCACAGACACGTTTTCAGGCATCCTATGGCCTGCCTGAATGACGAGAGAATGGACTCATCAAAGAGAAAATATTCCGGTGAAACCGGATTCTTTGCTCTCAACAATTTCCACAGGTATTTCTTCTATATCGGGCTTGCAATTCTGCCCTTCTTTTATTATGACTTCTACACTTCAATGGTTTACCAGAGCGGATTTTTCATTTTCAGGTTAGGCAGCATTCTACTCTTGGCGAATGCCCTTCTCCTGACGTTATGGACGATCTCTTGCCATGCCTTCAGGCACCTGATAGGTGGTTCGGTGGACTGCTACAGCTGCCTGTCTCACGGAACCGGGGTGAAGAAGCTCTTCAACGGCCAGAGCCTGCTTAACCGTTACCACGAACAGTTTGCATTCGTGAGCCTGCTTGTGGTTGTCGCAGTCGATCTCTACATACGCGCACTCATGGCCGGATGGCCGGTTGACTTTACCTTTTTCAGGATAGCTATATGAGGTGAAAACATGGTGTTTACATTTGAGAGAATAAAATATCCCATATTCGTCCTGGGTGCTGTTTTAATGACTCTCCCGGCAATAATATACAAATATCATCCATTCCGGGTATCGATAGTTACATATTCCGTCCTGATCGGCTTCATCCTCTTTGCAGTCTCGATAGTTTCTGGAATCACTTCTATGCGTGATTAGAGAGTATTTCCTTCAGGTTGTTCAACGACAGGATATGCTCAACAAGTGCAGGCGGCATTCCGACTATTTCGGCAGTCCTGTCAACATCAAGGCTTTCTATATATTCGGTTATTATCTTTCTGGAGATTGGATCCAAAGGATGCAGGTTAAGCCTCGAGTGTATCTTTTCCATGATCTTGTCTTTCAGTCTAAGAAGCTCCATTCTTTCGTCCGTGATTGAATCGATCCTTTTCTCAACATCCCGGAGCTGGTCAATGAGGCTAGACTTCGGATCAATTTCAGCAGAATCTTTGCTGCCTTCGTATATATCTTTCTTCGTCACTGTGAAAAAATTCCTTGAATAATCAATAATAAGTGAAGAGGAGCCAGAAGGAATGTAAACCTTCTTCCTGCTGTTATCGACATCCTCCACCAGTCTTATCAGGTTAGCCCGTTCCAGCAGGAACAGGTGCTTGTTAATCGCCTGCTGCGATACACCTACCAGCCTGCTCAGCTCTGTCGCATAGGATGAATAAGAGGTAAGCTCCCTTAATATCTCCCTCCTCGTGGAGTTCTCGATCGCATCAAGTAGAGCTTCTATCTCGTCATCCAGCATTTTCCTCACTCTATAGTGACTTTTCTTCCGGATGCCTCTGCAGGCTTGTCTTTTGCTATTGTGACATCAAGGATGCCGTTCACGAACTTAGCCTTGCAGGTCTCGGGCTTTATCATATGCTCAAACGTGACTTCCTTGTGGTATTTCCTCGACCCATCCTTCACGTTAAGCGTCACGGATGTATCGGCGACCTTCAGGTCGATGCTGTCCTTCGAGATACCAGGCAGCTCATATGTTATATATACGTTCGTTGCATCCTCGTTTATATCGGTCAGGGGCTCCCTTATGTCCTGTTCCAGCTGGTCGGGAATACGGTTATGCATCATTTCTGGCACGTTGCCGAATTCCTGGAAATAAGGTTTTCCGTCCGTTCCCTGCCTGAATGTAAAGCCATACACGAATGGTCCCTCTATATTCTGGTCAGGGTTCCTCCTTATGCCGTTGAAGAACCTGGTGAGCCTCTCGTTCATTCGCCTGAAGTCCTCTTCGAAATCGCCGAACACGTCTCCAAAGAAATCCCTGTCCCAGTCATCGTCTCTTTCTCTCTTCTTTGCCATTTCAATCACTCCTTCACAACCATTAGTTGTTAACTATGTATTGTAATCAAATATATAAATTTTAAGAAATCGTTCCGAGAGTTGGAAAAACCTTTCAGGAAGCAGTTGTGCCATTCCTTGCAGACTTTTTTGATATGTAATATATCACTATGAGTACAATAGCTGCGGCAGCAAGCGCAGCGTACGTGAGGTTATCGGATATTCCAAGTATGTAATTCCATTTAGTTCCAAGTGTGTATCCTATATATATGAGGATAGTGTCCCAGATCACCATTCCAATGACCGTGAAAGAGATGAACTTGGAAATATTCATCCTGCCAAGTCCAGCTGGAATGGAGATGAATGTCCTGAATATGGGAACGAGTCTTGTCACAAAAACTGAGACCTCTCCGTATTTCTTGAACCAGAGGTTGACCCTGTCTATTGTCCTTTCGCTGATTCCAATCTTCTTTCCATACAGCTTTATGAATTCTGCTCCTCCCACGTCACCTATAAGATATGCAAGCAGGGCACCTACAAGGTTTCCAACCGTGCCGACTATAAGCAATATTGCGAACGCGGGAGCTAACGAATAAGGCGGCAACTCATTTTCGTACAGCAAGTAGCCGCCGAATACCATAACAACCTCCGACGGAATCGGTAGAAGCATTCCCTCAAGCATCATAAGGACAAAGATTCCTGGATACTGGATCTTAAGTATTGTGCTCGTAATAAGTGTTATGACAAAAGCCACAATGCTCATATGCCTCAGTCTTCTCCCGGCTGCAGTTTTACTGTTCCCATAACTGCCTCAATTTCTTCAGTAGGCAGGGTGAATCTCCTTCTTTTAATGCCGGATTCAATAAATATCAACTCAGAAAGTTCGTCAGGGTAACCCTCGGCATAAATGATCTCATTTAATGTCGCGTTTATGATCATCTTGGCGCAAACAACACATGGATGAGTTGTCACATAAATCTTTGCATTCTTGATGCTAGATCCATAGACGGCTGCCTGGATTATCGCATTTTGTTCCGCATGCAGCCCCCTGCAGAGTTCATGCCTCTCGCCTGATCGTATGCCCATGTCCTCCCTTATGCAACCCACATCACTGCAATTAGCCAGCCCTGAAGGAGGACCATTATATCCAGTTGCAATTACATGGTTATCCTTCACTATTACAGCACCAACACTCCTTCTGATGCAATTAGCTCTGGAGGCTGCAAGAAAGGCCATGCGCATAAAGTATTCATCCCATGTGGGCCTATTTTTCCCTGACAACTAGACCCGATAATTATTCCGGCATTTAATCTTACTGATTCTGAAAAATTAATCAATTGCACCTAAAATACCATGAAAGAGATGTCACATTGAAAAGATAGACTGGAATGTCGCATCAAAGCATTTTGTTGAACGAACCATTTAAATCAGCAAAATGGAAGACTATGCAGATAACCCACCGTACGTATCCCAAGAAATCGAATCCCGAAGCATCTCGCAAAAGAATTTTTCAATATTATAATATATAAGCAGCGGATACCTTACTATATATAAGGAGAACCTAAAAGATGGATTTGCCCGCATTGCTGTCTGTCAATGAATCTTTCTACCCTCATGAAGGTGGCGCCGAGAAGAGGGCATTCGAAACACTAGTCCGCCTGGCAAGAAAAGGCTTTGAGGTCAAGGTGCTCACAAACCCATTCCCGGATCACACTAATATACCCGGCTTGGAGATCGAATATGTTACTGATTTGAACGAGAGCCAATATTTTAAGAAGGGGTCCAGGAAGATTCTCGGGGTGCACGAGTTTGCGTCCAGGTTGAAGGCTAAACTAAGGGTAGATCACGGTGCCGATATTTATATGTTTGACGAGTTTCCTCTCCTGCCTGCGCTGAAAGGTGCTTCAGTGCTGCCCGCTGACAAGCTAAAGTTTTTCACGTGGCACGAGGTGCTTGGTGATTTCTACAGAAAGAATGGACTCTTGTGGAAAATTGCAGAAAGATGGGAAAAAAAGGCTGCAACGGTCTTCACAAACAATATTGCGGTTTCAAGCACGGTCGCTTCCATGATTGAAAGCAGGTACAATGTACCGAGTGTTTCGGTAGTTGAGAATGGCGTAAACGTAAGGGAACTCGATAGCCAGAACCAGAAAAACTGGGGGAAGATATTATATATCGGAAGGATCGAGCCTCACAAAAGGGTCGATCAACTTATAACAAGTATAGGCAAGGTACAAGGGGTTGAGCTCGAAGTTATAGGAGCAGGAAGCCAGTTAAATCATATAAAGCACGTGGCCAATTCATTCTCCAACGTGAAGGTGACGGGACATCTGCCAAGGTCCCAGGTCGTGGAAAAGCTGAAAGAGTCATGGCTGTTCGCGATGCCCAGCAACAGAGAGGGATTCTCGATAGCGTCCCTGGAAGCAATGGCAGCTTCCGTGCCTGTGATAACAATAGAAGGGCAGTATAATCTTGCAGCAAATGAGGTAATAAAGGATGGCAGGAACGGCATTATTGCGAAGAGCTTCGATGACATGTCAGCAAAGATAGAGATGCTCTACAAGGATGAATCTGCATGGAGAGGCCTTAGCCAGAACGCACACGATTTTTCGCTCAGGTACGACTGGGAAGTCATCACAGAAAGGCTTTCAAAAATCCTAAGTTCATCATGGTAAGCAGAAGAGTTGTTCTATATGCAGCGATCATATTCATTTTCGCATTTGCCTCCAGATCAATTATTTTCCTTCGCGCAGTCTTTCCGACAGGTGACGCGGGCCAGTTTGCATCCTTTGTAACTGAAATAGAGCTTAACGGAGGATGGGTTCCAGCAACGAACTCGCTTTACTATCCCGGAAGCACTTACATTTATCCGCCTCTCATCTTTCTTGGTATTTCTTCCATCAATCTCATACTCGGGCACCTCACACAACTTCCTGCGTATACGGCGATATATGAGCTCTTCTATCTTGCAATAACTGTTTCTTCAATCCAGGCAATATTTCTTGCCTTTTATTTCAAGAAATTTCAAAACAGGGTTGAATTTCTTCTTACAGCAGGGCTGCTGATTCTCTTTGACGCCTCTCTTTATGAGTTGTCATGGGGAGGCTATCCAGATATCATAGCTACCTTTTTCTTGATTGTGATGCTGTACTTTGTCGATCAGAGGGGTAACAACAAAAGATGGCTGCCATATGCCTCCATTTTTTTCATTCTTATCGCTTACACGCATGACCTTACTTATTTTTATTCCCTGCTTGTTGTTGCAGGTATAATCTTATTCGATGCAATAAAGCGAAACTTCCGCTCAGCAATTATGGTTCTCATACTCCTTCTTGTTGGAGGGGCCGCCGGAGCAGTCTGGTGGGTACCACGTATCCATTTTATTTTTGGGGCGGCCACTGTTTCACTCTCTGCTGGTACGGGCCTGATATCCCAGGTCGGGAACGCGGCCGTCCTCTTTCAGGCTGTACCGTTTATGATACCAATACTGTTCCTCGCCCTGGTTGAGCTTTTCGCGTCATTCCGGTCGAGACATTTCGAGCCGCTGGACTCATATTCTATTGCACTGATTGCAAGCGCAAGCGGGCTGTTCTTCCTACTGTATGATCCTACTTTGACAGGCAGGATGATGCTTTTCTCCTACACGATGCTGATGATAATAGTGCTCAAAAACCTTGGAATCATCAGAAAATCTGGTATCTACCGGAATCTGAGGATAATAAGGGGTAAGCGCCTTATATTGTGTACCGTAATCTTTCTGATAATTATGGCTCCTGTCCAGATTTTATTTGCATCGAACACCGTATCTTACTACAACTCAGGGGACTTTGAATACAGTCCATCACTGATTCAGTTTGGTTATACACACTTCAACAACGGAACCGTTCTGGCACCGAATATAGGCACATTCATTTCCTCCCAGGATAACGCGAAGGTGATCATATACACAGGTTTTGTTGTTGGCCCTTTGCAGTTAGAGGAAAGAAATGCCGGCCTTTCAATAATTATTGCTTCGACAAGCAACTCATCCCTGTACAATATAACTAAGTATAACATCAGCTACATTATTGTGCAGTCATGGTTGCTTAATACTACGGTTGATGGGCATATTGTTGCATTCCCATCTCCCTACTACCAGCTTGCAGGCATATTCGATTCATATAATGTCTATAAAGTAAGGCAAGTATAATCAAAATACAATGCGTTCTTAAAGAAGGAGGAGATGTTTTTGTATGGGCTCGACCGGATTCGAACCGGTGGCCACCGCCTTGTAAGGGCGGTATCATAACCACTAGACTACGAGCCCTGTTAAATTACACGGTTAATTATTGCTTGGTATAATTTTATTTTCATGTTGATTTCATAAAAATGCTTTGATGAGGATAAGGTGAAACTGGCAATGATCTCCTGACCATAAACAATAGCAATGTAACTAAATTTATTCGCTCAACGAAATACGGTAATCGTGGGAATCTTCATGATTTGGAAAACGTCAGTCGGAATCTCGGTAATAGGGAAAGTTTCTCTATGGGAGTATAGGTCGGCCAGTTCTTCAGTACGGAGAGATAACAAAATTTAAACACTTTGATTAATTCAGTGGTTTAATGCCTGAAGACGAAATTCAAGACAAGTCCAGAAGGACTTTCCTGAAGGCCATGATAGTTCTTTCTGCGGGGGCGGCAGTTGCAGGCGTTTTGAAGGAGGGACTCAGTAATCTTGTTACTCCTTCGGTGGGCTTGACCAGCTTCCCTTCTCTCCTTATAGTTGACACCAATGGAAAGCCAATCATTGCGGACAACATTCCGGTCAGTACAAGCGTTCCTTTCCTGTTTGACTATCCCTTATCCAATGACCCTAATTTCCTATTGAATCTTGGGAAGGCGATACCAGCAACAAAGGTATCAATCCCAGCCACTGGTGGATCGTATAACTCTCCACCTGGAGTGGGTCCCAACAACAGTATTGTTGCCTTTAGCGCGATATGCCAGCATTTGGGATGCACACCCCCTGAAATCCACTTTTACCCTCCCGGAACAAGCGTAATCGGAACCGCGTATACGGGCTCTTCAAATCCTGGATATATTCACTGTTCCTGCCACGGGAGCACATATGACCCAAATGCCGGAGCTGGGGTCATTACTGGCCCAACACTGCATCCGCTTCCTCCGGTTGTCCTTTCGTATAACAGCAATAAGACACTGACTGCGGTAGGCATGACCCCAGGTTCTCCTACAATCTATGGGCGTGTCAGCGACCTGACAGGAGGAAACCCATTGAGCGGCAGCACAACAGAGGTTTCATATTTGAGCGGTTGAGGTAAACAAATGGATAAATCATTGACTGGTAAGGTTTCAGAAATTTCCAAGAATGCTATGGATAAGGTAAATGCCTTGGTTGGAGTTGAGGGTCTTCATATCAACGAACTCCCATTGAAGCGCGTGCCCTCATACATGAGAAGGAAGGGAGGCATTTGGTACTGGACTGGAGCGCTGATATCGATGGCCTTCGTGTACCAGGTTATTACCGGCCTGGTATTGTTGCTTTATTATGATCCGTCCAATGCATACAACGGCACTGAATTCCTTATCACGAGCGTTCCTTATGGTGCACTGATACTTTCAACACACCTGTATGGTGCCTATGCCATGATAGTACTGATTTATGTTCATATGTTCAGGAACTACTTCACTGCATCATACAAAAAGCCAAGGCAACTGCAGTGGATTCTTGGCGTTATTCTTCTTGGGCTTACGCTCGGAGTTGCGTATTTCGGTTACTCAATGACAGGCGATCAGCTTTCGCTTGACGCTACGGATGTGGGAAGGGGAATTGCGGCATCCACGCCGGTATTGGGGACTTTTCTCGAAACTATTGTTTTCGGAAATGGCACAGCAGCCGGGACATTTATGAGAATGCTTGGATGGCACATCATATTCACGGCGCTTATCGGGCTCGTGTTTGGCCTGCACTTCTACCTCGCGGAATCCAACACAATAATGCCTTCACCAGAGGACACAAACCACAAGTTTCCTGCTGTCGACAAGGAAAAGCCCGAATACAGGCCCTGGTGGCCTTATAATTTCGCCTTCATGACGCAGCTCGCCTTGTTCTCATTCGGCCTGATTATACTGATACCTTCCATCATAGCCGTAATACCCAATGTCCCCGTCCTGTTTTCACCTTTCCCGATTTCTCCAGCGCAGATCCCGCTTGTGCAGAGCGGCGTGATACCTGCGTATCCGCCATGGTTCCTGCTCTTCCTCTACAAGGCAGTCGACTTCAACATAATTCCATATGAGGTTGGGCCGCTTCACGGCCTGGCACCGTATTTTGTTATCTCGCTCATCTTCGGTGGCATACCTGCCGTTTACCTCCTCATTCTTCCATTCATAGACAGGAGCAATGACAGGCATCCCTTAGCACGGCCGATAATAACAGGTCTTGGCATACTGACGTTCATCTATCTTGTTGTTCTGTCTGCATGGGGGGCACTGTCTCCAGGTATACAGATATCTATGACCACTGTTGCGGTGATATTCTTAGTTCCATTTGTAATTGTCATGCTTGGCATGTGGCTTGTATCCAGAGAATACAGGAAGGGACGACTCGTCATAACTGCGAACAAGCTCATGACTTCATATCTTGCATTCATCTTCATCTTCATAGCCGCAATGCTTGTATTTTCACAGAATATAGCTGCTTTCATGGCACACCCGAACGGTCTCAACCTGGTTTCTGCAGTGTTCACGGGCGGAGTGACATCGTTTGTTGCATTCGGTGTCATGAAGAGCTCCGACTACACCGCAAGACTGGAAAGGGAAACAGTCACTCATGCAGCTTTCCAGATAAGCAAGAATTCAGGTATCGTGATATCGGCAGTGCTGGCTTTTGTTGCAATAATCCTGACATACGTGATGTTCACCCTCAACCCAATAACCCAGGCAATGGAATTTGGAATAGGTCTCGGAATAGTCCTTATCCTCGCTGGAATTATAATCAGGGTGTACAGACTGGTAGAATACCATGAGTAGTAACATAACGACTCATGGCTTTCATGACTTATCATTCTGGAAAGAGGAAAACATCGGCCTGATTGTGATGCGCTGTGACAGCAAGGGCAGATCTAGGCAGAGCCTTTTCAAGGAGCTGCTCCAAGTTGTAGGCATCGCATACATGGATGATTCCGTCAGAAGCATTGCAATAACTGGGATAAATGAAATTTTTCTGAAAGAGATAATGCTGGATGAAAAGGATGGCGCAGCTCGCGAATTCTTCGACTATGCGCATGCGCTTATCAAGACCATATACTCGTTAAACAAGCCGGTATTTTCGCTGGTCAATGGGCCTGCAGTCGGGATAGGATACGAGATTGTGCTTCTTAGTGACGCAATAATATCGTCCAACACCTCCGCCTTGGGTTTTACGCCGGGATACAACTTCGTGCTGCTGGGATCACTCACGTCATCAAGATTTGGAGTAAGGCCAGTTGAGCCCGCAAAGCAGGGACTCAACGCAGATTATGTCCTTGAACATGATAATTTCATGGAGGACGCGAAGAAGAAGATACATGAACTGGATACTCTAAGATTCAGCCTGAACAGGAAAATGAGGTTCAGGGGATTCGAAGAAGCAATGCTACTTGAAAAAGACAACTACTTTTCAATGCCTCAAGGGAGCATCACAGGCTGAGTACAATTATTGATATTACGACTGCGAACAGTGAGGAGTAGAGGTTAACACCACCTTTTGTTATCTTTCCTCCCCTCTCAAGCGTGGCTCCGAGAACACTGTCTGCTAAGTTCCCTGCAAAACCCATAACCGTTACAAAGAGTATCTTGTATAGAATGAAATGCTCATAGGCAAGCAAAGAGAATGAAATTCCTATAATAAGTGCTCCGATTATTGAAGCAATAGTTCCAGTTACCGAAATACCGCCATTTGTTCCAGGAGATACTTTCTGCATGTTCGTGATCAGGCGGACATTAGGATCTATCACCCCTATCTCTGAAGCGAATGTATCCGACGTTATCACAGCGAAAGAGATTGCGAAGAGCTCGAAAAAATGTATGCCGGTTAGATGGTAGTAATTGCTTAATGCGCTTGCAAGAGCAATTATGACTCCAACCAGGCCGGCGTAAAAAACATTTGAAACACCACGTTCACCGTGCTTTCCTTCCTGCTCCTGCAGGTTTTTCTTGTAGGAAAACCACATCCTGGTAACAATGAATGATGATACCGCAAAAATGAGCATCAAGGAAAGCCATTCGATATCGGTGGAGAAAACAATTATTCCGCCGATTATGGTTGCACCTATGCCTCCCTTCAGGTCGAATATTCCGAAAAGCTGCGATAGTACAAAAAGAAGGATTAAAATGACGAATAGTTCAATTGTGTAAAGGAGGCTGAAAAGGATATTACCATCCTCTCTCTTGCAGCCTCATATCTTTTGGCATCTGTTCTATATCCAAACCGTTCATTCCAGTCAGTCCCTGCGAGACTGTTCCTATTATCTGGTAGTCCTCGTAATTCTCAACTGCTTCAACCACGGCCTTGGCCATCTCAGGCGGATCAGGTGACTTGAATATTCCACTTCCTACAAAGACTCCATCTGCACCCAGCTTCATCATGAGAGCTCCATCAGCAGGCGTCGCCACTCCTCCGGCTGCAAAATTCACGACAGGAAGCCTGCCCTGTTTCTTGACCTGGTCGAGGACCTGGAATAATTCTGCCTCGATCTGCTTGCCGCTCTTGCCGTAAAAGAGATCGTCGTCTCCTAAATGCTTCTCATCGCCGAAAAACTGGTTAGATATCTCCCTTCTCACAATACGGTAGCTATCTGACATTGTTGATGCGACCTTCTTCAGGTCATCCGCATTCATGCCTTTTACCATCTTGATGCCTTCGTTCACGACCCTCATGTGACGTACTGCCTCTATGATGTTCCCGGTTCCAGCCTCTCCCTTTGTCCTGATCATTGCCGCACCTTCAAAGATCCTCCTGACAGCCTCGCCAAGGTTGCGGGCGCCGCATACGACTGGTATCTTAAGATCTTTCTTGTTGATGTGGAAGAAAGGATCAGCCGGAGTAAGAACCTCACTTTCGTCAAGCATATCGACACCCAGGCTCGCCAGTGTGTACGCCTCCGATATGTGACCAATCCTGACCTTGGCCATCACGGGTATACTGACCGTTTCCATAATCTCCTTTATCTTGTTTGGATCAGCCATCCGCGCAACACCTCCTGCAGCCCTTATATCTGCAGGAACACGTTCCAGGGCCATAACGGCAACTGCTCCGGCAGCTTCTGCAATTCTTGCCTGCTCAGCCGTTGTAACATCCATTATAACCCCTCCCTTCGTCATCTTTGCGAAGCCTCTTTTCAAGAGATCTTCTCCCAATCTCAGATCTGTGATATTCGGTGACATATGTTATGTATACTTAGAAAATATAAATAGGTATAGCGAACCTGTACTTGTTTTTTTCATAGAATTGGCACAGCCTCCAAAATACTATTCTTTCCAACAATGTCTGATATCTCACCATATAAGGCGATATAAAGGTATCCAGCTTCCTTTTATTCACGATTTAACCTTCTCTACGCATCTGTATCTGTCATGGGAAATGCTAAGAACTTTCACTCAAGAATTTTTTTGAATCCAGTTCCAGAATAATATAATATAAAATAATGCGATAACAAGGCAATGGATCCTGTTTCGATACTGCTTTCATTCATATCCGTGGTTGTTGCAGGATTCCTTGCAGGATTGTTAGGCTCTCTTACAGGACTAGGCGGGGGCACCGTTCTCGTCCCGGTCCTGACGCTTTTTCTTGGCATTCCTATAGTGTTTGCTACGGGGGCTTCCCTTATTTCCACGATTGCAACATCAGCTGGATCCGCCTCCGGCTATACTAAGAGCAAGATCGCCAACATCAGGATTGCGATTGGTCTTGAGGTCGCAACCACAACGGGAGCGATTGTGGGCAGCCTTACCCTGATTGCTGTTTACAAGACGGGGTTTATTTGGATAATCTATGTCATCTTCGGTCTCGTTCTGTTGATCTCCCTTGTGCCTACAATAAACCGTGCAAGATTTGAACTGCCCAAGCCGATGAAGCCTGACTGGACAACGAGAATATTCAACCTTTATGGAACATATTATGACCAGAAGCTGAGGAAACAGGTGGATTACCATGCCGTCAGATGGTGGCTGGGAGAAATAGTAATGTTCTTTGCGGGATTCATATCGGGTCTTCTCGGCATAGGAAGCGGTGCCTTGAAGGTGCTAGGAATGGACTGGGCAATGAACCTGCCCATGAAAGTCACTACCACAAGCAGTAACTTCATGATAGGGATAACAGCGGCCACCGGAAGCTCGATATACTGGTTCGCCGGATATATACAACCATTCCTTGCAGCGGCGACCGCAATCGGCGTGCTTGCGGGTGCATATCTCGGCTCGAAGATACTTGTGCGGATCACTAACGTCAGGATAAGGTGGATATTCTTCTGGGTCCTGGCTTTCCTGGGCGTTGACATGATATTCAGCGGTATTGCAAACAAGCAGGGCCTGCCTTCCACAGGTACCATATCATACATCGGTTTCGCCGTTTCCATAGTGATCTCGATAGTGCTGCTTCTTCTTTTATATGCAAAAGTAAGGAGGGATAGACTCCATGCCTAAACTTGACCAGAACTCAATCACGAGCTTGATACTGAAATCAGGCGTAATCTTAAGCCTTTCAATGATCATTATAGGCGTCGTGCTGGTCTTTATAAGGGGTGGTGGCGATAGTATGTCCCTCTCACAGGTAGCCAACTACCATAATCCGGGATACACGATAACTTCGAAGTCATTGCTTCCGGCTAATTTCCTGCAGGGTCTGATTAATGGCGACGGTCTTTATTTCATATCTGTAGGACTGTGGGTACTCATTTTTACACCGCTTACCGTACTGATTGATGCACTTATAACCTTCGGGCATGAGAGAAACAAGCTTTATACGCTTCTGGACGCAGTAGTGCTGTTCAACCTTCTGATTGCAATCTTTGTTATTCCGAGATTCATAGGCTGAACCGGGTGTCGCCGAAAACATACTTCTTGATATGCAGAAAAGATTAATTTTACCCGGAGATAGCCGTATATGTGCAGGATGATGCTCCTGAAGGGCGACTTCGCCTCCGTGTTTGTACCGCTAATATCGGCTTTTAAGGAGGTATGCAGTAATGACCCCTTGAACAGGGAACCGGACGGATCAGTCTACAGCCACCCGGATGGCTGGGGATTTGTGAACATTAAGGATACCATCGAATATGGCAAGTATGCTCAACCCGTTTATGATGCAGAGGTCCCGAACATGCGTGACGGACTGTTCATGATACATGCCAGGAAAACAAGCACTGGAGAACCGGTGGGGGTTGGATTCACTCACCCCTTCCATGCATTCGATGCCGAATCTGAATACTGGTTGAGCCATAACGGGGACTTCGATAAGGCTAAAATGGCAGAATACATGGAAATACCGGTTCCGGTAGGAGAATCTGACAGCCAGGTTTTTTTTGATCTCTTTATGAGACAGCCCGGGAACGCAAAGAGTAAACTCCAACAGGCAATAAAGATAATCTCCGATCTTGAAGCTATAAAGTCAATTGCCAACCTCTTTCTTGTATCCTACAACAGGGTTTCGGGAGAAAGGGAAGGACTGGCCTATACAGACGCTCCGGAAGCAACTGTTTACCGGGAGAATTCCATGTTATATTCATCCGGAAATCGTAAAATGCGCCTGATATTTTCCTCGAGCGTAGCGTTTTCCAGTCACTTCAAGGGCCTGGATCTCAGTGCGATAGAAAAACTCCCACGCGGAAAGATTATTGAGATATAGGGTGTATGCTTCATGGCATCTGGCAAGAGCTATCTGCGAAAACAGCTTGCTAGCTTTAATATCTAGGGTTGCCTTTCGATTGCCATGGTAAAAGCTCTGCTAGAAACCAACATGGGAAACATAGAGATAGAACTCTTCGAGAAGGAAATGCCGGTAACCGCTGGCAACTTCAGGAAACTAGTGGAAAAGGGATTCTACAACGGTGTAATTTTCCACAGGGTGATCAAGAACTTCATGATACAGGGCGGCGATCCAACAGGGACTGGAATGGGGGGACCCGGTTATTCAATAAAGGATGAATTCTCAAAAAACAACAGGAATGACCGCGGGACAATTTCAATGGCAAACGCCGGTCCGAACACCGGTGGAAGCCAGTTCTTCATCAATCTGGTCGACAACAACTACCTGGACAGGAAACATCCTGTGTTCGGCAAGGTAGTGAAAGGCATGGATGTTGTCGACAAGATCGGGTCCTCGAAGACAGATGCAGGTGACAGACCGGTAAACAAGGTAGTCATCAACAGTGCGACAATCACTTCCTGAACAATACAGCAATTGGCGAATAACCATTTACCTTTTAATTTTTCCATTATTTTTTTATTAACGTTAACGATAAGCTCCATGAAATGACAAATTCTAGCGTTATAGTTACTGGCGGTGCCGGCTTTATAGGCAGCAACCTCGTTGAAGCCCTTTCCAAGGATAATTCTGTAATAGTTCTCGACAACCTGCACACAGGATCAAGGGACAACATTTCAGGACCGGAAAAATCTGGTGTAAAATTCCTCAAGAAGGATGCGAAGAACATAGGTGAAATAAAGGATAGGGTGTCATGCATCTACCACCTTGGTTTCTATTCTGCTTCTCCAATGTACAGGGAGAATCCGCATCTAGTGGCAGAGGTCATAGACGGCATGATATCGGTACTTGAGCTTGCAAGGAAGAATGACTGTCCTGTAGTCTTCTCATCAACATCTTCCATTTACAATGGGATAAAACCGCCTCACAGGGAGGATGTCATTCCTGGAGTCACCGACTACTACACAGAAGGAAGGATAGAGGCAGAGCGCTTGTCCGAACTCTACTACAAGTTATATGGTATGAACGTTTCTGCGATGAGGTTTTTTTCAGTCTACGGCTTTCATGAAGATGCAAAGCATGGCTATGCTAACCTGGCGACACAATTCATGAAGGCAATGATAAAGAAGGAACAGCCCGTAATATACGGCGATGGAACGCAGAGAAGGGACTTTGTCTTCGTCACTGATGTGGTGGACGCAGTTCTTAATGCTTCTAAATCGAAAGGCTTCGAAGTATACAATGTAGGCTCCGGTGTAAACTATTCACTGAATGATCTGGTTGACAAGATTAACAATCTACTCGGAAGCAGCATAAGCGCTAAATATATTGAAATGCCGGTCAAGAACTATGTTATGGAGACACTTGCCGATACCACGAAGGCAAGCAGGAAACTCGGCTTCAAGGCAAAGGTAGACCTTGATTCAGGCCTACGCACGCTAGCAAGGTATTATGGTGTAAAATGATAGAAAATTCAATGTATATGGCCAGGGCCCCACTCCGTATAACATTCGTTGGGGGAGGCACAGATATTGCAGATTTTTATAGATCCCATGGCCCTGGAATATGCGTCTCAGCTGCAATAGACAAATACATCTTCGTTCTCGTCAACAAGAAATTTGATTCCCAGATAAGGGTGAGCTATTCGAAGACAGAAATCGTGGATTCTGTCGCCGAGATACAGCATCCCACTGTAAGGGAAGCACTGAAATACCTTGGGATAGATGGTGGGATAGAAATCGTAAGTATATCGGACATCCCATCGCAGGGAACCGGGCTTGGATCAAGCAGCACATTCCTTGTCAGCCTCCTACATGCCCTGCACTCCTATATCGGGCAGTTCGCTTCCGCTTCCACACTTGCGCAGGAAGCAGTCAAGATAGAAAGGGAGATACTGCGGGAACCCGGAGGCAAGCAGGACCAGTATATTGCCGCATACGGTGGAGTCAGATCCTTCACCTTCCAGCCAGACGAATCCGTGAAGGTCACTCCTATTATAATGAAGCAGGCCGAACTTCAGCGCCTTCAATCTGCTATCCTTCTTCTCTATACGGGCAAGACGAGGGCATCTACCGAGATACACAGGAAGCAGTCCCAGGGCATGCGCCAGAACATCAAGAGTTACGAAAGAATGGTGCAGATTGCCGAGGAATTCCCGCGCTCCCTCAACAAAGGTGATCTCGAGGAGGCTGGGAGACTGGTTGACGAGAACTGGAAACTTAAATCGGGCCTGGCTGACGGTATCTCAAGCGATTCCATATCAGCGTTGTACGAGAAGGGGATCAGGGCAGGAGCATACGGAGGAAAGCTGGTCGGAGCCGGCGGTGGCGGCTTCCTTCTCTTCATCGTTGATCCAGACAGGAGATCCAGGGTAAAAGAGGCACTTCATGACCTCAGGGAAGTTGAGGTAGGCTTTGACTATAACGGATCAAGCATCATATATGTAGGTGACTGAGCTTTTGACCTTTATCCCTAACTGTTTTTATTACCGTTACCCGTTATTATAAGACTTCGCTGCATTCATTTTCTAAATTATTGAAATAATGAGCGAAATCGTATTATGCTTTTATCTCATGTTATTTATATGTTTCTGGGTCGATTATACGAGTTAGATCATCTGAAAAAGCTGCACATTAAGGGCGGAAAGAAACTCCTTACACTTTCTGGTGCAGTTGGTTCAGGCAAGACTGAACTGGTCAACCAACTGATGTCAACATGCAGGTCCATATACCTCATACCCAACGGGTATGGCGAGAAAGGTATCGTTGGATCGTTCTGGTCCCAGATAGTTGCTTCCGGAACAGTAAAGGCATTAAAGACTCCCGAGACCTATGCAGATATTCTTCAAATTATAAAAGATGAATCCGTAATGCAGGGTTTGCTTCTGGTGATTGACTCATTCCAGGACATCGTGAACCAGTCGAGAAGGTTCGTGTCTGATTTCAATTCCTGGTGGGACTCCCTCCCTCTTTCGCAGAACCTTACTGTCATAATGGTTATGGCGAGCCCAGTTATACCTGGACCGGCAGAGCTGAGGTCTTCAAACTCAATTTTCAACAGGGCAACAGAAAGGATGGTTCTGGGAGATCTGTCTTATGCAGAGACCCTACCCCTGCTGTCAGGCCTTACGCCTGAAGAGGCGATTGGCGTCTATTCAGTGTTCGGTGGAAACCCTCATTCCCTCACGCACTTCAACCCAAGGCTGAACCTTGAAAGGAACATCGAAGAGAATATCCTGGACAGATCTAGCTACCTTTACAATTACGCTAAATTTACCCTTCTATCCGGAGTGAAGAACAGGTACAAGATCTTTGACATACTGCAACACATGGGTTATGGGCCAAAGACGCTTGAGGAACTTTCCATGGAGACGGGAATTGCAAAGAGAGAAATCCAGTCTGAGCTCAGGCTCCTAGAATCCAGGTATGCAATAATCCAGAAGAGTAGTATGCTCTCTGACAAGCCAGCAGGAACTAGGGCACTATTCTCAATAAGCGACAATTTTACCAGGTTCTGGTTCTCATTCATGAAGCCAAACTTGGGCATGCTTGAGCGGGGGAGGACACAGGAAGTCAAGAATGCGATACGAATAGATCTTGAAAGGCATACGACCCGAACTTTTACTGGGATATGCTTCCAGCATCTGCATGACTATATAATAGGAAGGGAAAGGCAATTGCTCTATTATACATGGAAAGGCGAAACGTCAAAAATTGATATTGTTGCACTTGATAAGGAGACACTTGATGCATATTTTGTTGATACCCACTGGACACAGACCCCACTTCTAAGGGATTCTGTTGAAGCGCTAGCAGCTAAATCAAGAGAAGTTCCATGGATGCGGGGTAAGAGAAAGGATCATTTTGTCATTTACTCCAAGATGGGATTCCGCTTTGAATCCACAGAAGCACAGTTGTTAAATATCAATACACTGCAAAGGGATTTATCAATGCCTGGGCCAGCCAAGCCGTAACAATTCATACGCATATTTCTCCCGCAGATGCTACGGTGTATCTATGGTATGTGCAGGATTTTGCACAGGCAACGTCAATTCTCTATTTCTTGACATTTAACTAATGTCGATGAAGGAAAAACTTTTATTAACGTATTCGTATAAGGTTCAATCGGTATAGGTGCAAAAATGGTTTCAAAGAAGAAGATTGGATTGGTATCCGTGACGTTGGCTGTAGCGGCTCTTATGGTATTATCGGGAGTGGGCATGATGCTCTACAATGGAGTGGGCCCAGCAAGTACGCCAAGTCACCCTGCTAGCAAGCTAAATGGAAAAACCACACTTTCGCCAGTAAACTCCTTGACTGCTTGGACACCTGGAACTGTGACGTCTAGCGAACCAGGATACACAGGCGGGGTTTATAAAGTAGCAAGTACAATTAACATAGGGCACGAAAATATTTTGTTGCAAACCAGTTTATATGCAGGCCTGTTAACTGATGAGATTTACGACACAGCATATCAAGAATTGCCAAATGGTACGTACATACCTTGGCTTGCTTCATCATACACATATGCGAATACTTCCGCTCTTACTAACCATACCACTTTTGATCCTTTGACCGGAAAATGGACTGAATATAATCTGTCATATACCTTACATATTGTTCCAGGAGTCAAATGGACTGATTGGACTTCTGCAAATGCTTCTTCAACTTACACATACTCAAATTCACAGACATACTACACTGCTTCCGGCACCCCATATACACACACCTATTCAAGATACAAGTCAATGAGCATGTTGACATACGAGGTTCAAGCTGCAGACTTTATTCTTTCATGGGAACTGCTCGTGCAATCAAAAGACTATAGCACAGAATATTCTAATGTTGTAAATGTTATCCCAATAAATAATCTGACCGTTGAATATTTACTAAGTACTACTTCTGCAACCTTCTCCACTTATACACTGGAAACACCTGTCCTACCATACCACATATGGGTCTCGCACGAATACGCGGACGTAACTGGTGATTGGAACTATAACCCCTCAATGGTAACTGGTACGGGATATAATGACTGGGAGCTTGGGTATAATAAGGCCACTGGTTATGCACCAGGCTATGTAGGAACCGGCCCATTTATGATGGTCAACGCCTATAACCATACTAATGGTTATTATATACAAAGTCTGGGATGGGAACTGTACGCTAATCCTTACTATTTCGTACAGTATACTAATTCTACAACGTACTCTTCATATATAGCCAATAACAGTTGGGCAACACCGACCTTATGGCATCAATACACTCCCAAAATACTGGCTGTTGAATATCCTTATTACTCTACTTTGTCTGCCGCTGTTACTGCAATGTCTGAGCGTCAGGTTCAAACAATAACGGAGGGCGTCGACCCGAGCTTTGTCCCGGTAGTTGATACTTTCGCTAATACGTACATTTTCCACAAGGCTTCTTCAGGGTACGGCTTTATGCAGCTAAACTCGCATAGTGACCAGGCGCCGATGAATATCACGGCTTTCAGACAGGCACTCAACTACGCTACAGATAAAGCATATCTAGCTACCGTCGTTGATTCCGGCTACGATATTCTTGGACAACCAATTATACCTCCATCCGACCCACTTTGGAGAAACGATTCCACTCCTACCTACACATATAACCCTGCTAAAGCAGAAAGTCTCATTGGCAGTATCCCTGGAATGAAGAACGAAAGCGGTGTATGGTATTATAACAACGTGCGAGTAACCGCAAACATACAAATTACAAGTGCTGGGCCAAATCCGCTTGGTGTAGAGGGTGCACTTGTAATTGCTTCAGAGTGGACTTCAATAGGAGTTCCAACGACTGTTACACAGGAATCATTTACCACTTTAATACCAAACCTAGACAATTACAACTATAATGTAATTTCGTTGGGAATAACGGGCGTATCAGGAGATCCAACAGGATTTTACCTTGAAACGTACAACTATAACCTTGGATATGGAACTGGATTCTACCTGGGGCCGTGGAGCACTATCAGCTATGGTGGCAAAACTCTAACTGGGGCACAAGTTAATGATACTTTAAACAACCTGACAGTTAAATTGAATTCTATAACCAATATAGTGACTAGGATTTCAATATCTGATGAAATACAGGGAATAGGAGCAATTGAATCAACATTGATCAACCTTGGGTATGGTATTGACATTCTTCCTTTCACAAACACAACGTTCACAAACATCTCCGAGATCGAGGTTCCGTACGCCGCTTATATGTATTGGGCTGTATTGACAACACATATGAGAACCAGCAGTCTCACGTCCCACTATACTTCCAAGTATGACGTATCAGTGCAGGTCAGTAACTCTACGTTCTTCAATGGTCAGAAGGGAACAGCTATTGTAAAGGTAACTAGCAATTTGACAGGCGCCCCGGTGTCCGGTGCAAATGTAACGGTTGGGGTGTCTCCAACTGGCGCAACATTAAATATTACAAGCGACACAGGTATAACTAACAGTGCCGGGCAATATGTCTGGAAATTTACCGTTCTAAGCACTCAGCCGCTTATTTACACAAGCCAATACTTCGGAAGACTCAATTTCACAGCAGTTGCGACAGGGAACTCGTCAGTTGAACCAGGTTTGGGCTCTGCTCTCGCGAACGTACTCCCGCAGGGACTAAAAGTTGTGACCCCGCCAACACCCAAGCTATCGGGAAACAACAAACAGCTCTATTGGATGAAGTTTGAAAATGCTACGAATGGAAATCCGATATCTAACTTCAGTTATACGATTCAAGTAGCAAGTGGTGCAATCCTCATGACGCCTGCCTATCCTGGTGAATCTGAAACGAATACATCGACGGCGCAATCCATAGTTTGTCCGGCTTGCCCAAGTGGGTACTTGAATTACTCGTACTATTCGGTTAATGATGTTGGAAATCCGTCCAATCCGAACGTAACTTCCATTAGCGGGTTGACTGGACCTAATGGTACTGTCTATTTCTGGATACAGGCAAACACCTCATATGACTATGCGTCCTACGGATATCAGAATTTCACCTACATCTTCCTTGGAAGTATTGCAGAAGGCACACCGGTTTCCGGGGCACCTTACTATATGCTCCCAGCTGAGTGGACTACCTCTTCCAGCGTCAGCCCCATATTTGGTACAAAGAACGGATATGGTGTCCAGCAGCCTATTGAGTTCCCGGTTGAGATGTTATCTGGAACCCCGAAGGATAATGTATCGATTAGTGTAAGCAGCGATACTATGGCCTACAATGGCCATATTACTGTATCCGCAACTGTAGTTAATGCTACGACTGGGTCCCCTGTAAAGGGATATACAGTGGATCTCCAATCACAGAATATTCTTGGTGCCAACAGGGGATACTTCAACAACACGACTGGCACATTAATGCTAGCACCGAATCCGAACTCCCTCTTTGGAAGCTCATATCTCTCGGCAATACAATTGGTGACAAATGCAAATGGTGTGGCTTCTGCTACCTTCTATCCAGGGTTCTACAACTATAACACTACAAAGGTTCTGGTGCCGTCTCCATATGAGAAGAATTCAGCAGTCCCCTTTGACTCGTTCATAATCACTGCACTTGGGCAGAACGGTACCGCGGCAACTCCTGCAGATTCGCTGACAGTCTACTCGACTCCAATCTATCCACCAACTTACACAGTTACCTTCAGTGAAAACGCACTACCTGCAGGGACAGCTTGGACTGTTAACCTTTCAAATGGGCAATCAAATACCTCTACAACATCATCAATAACATTTGAATTGGTTAATGGCACTTACAGCTACGTGGTTTCATCTTCCGATGTTGACTACTTAGGTACATCTGGTCAGATTACAGTAAATGGTGCCCCAGTAAGTCAACATGCTTCGTTCGTTTACTCTTACTCGGTCACTTTTAGTGAGACTGGCCTAGCGTCTGGTACCACTTGGTCTGTAACTGTAAATGGCACTCTAATTTCCTCCTCATCTTCACTTGCTACGATAAGAGAATTTAATGGAACATACTCTTACTCAGTTGCTCCAGTTGCTGGCTATAATCTAATCTCTGCACATAGCGGCTCTTTCCAGGTGAAGGGGGCCTCGGTTAACATAAGTCTTGTTTTCAAGCAAGTCTTATATTCGGTAACCGTCACTGAATCAGGGCTGCCATCTGGGTCTAGTTGGTATGTAATGTTGGCAAATGGGACAAAATTGAACTCAACCTCTACAACAATTAGCTTTAATGAACCTAACGGCACTTACAGTGTTACTTTCAATACTACTGCCTCTAACTACCTACCGAGTTCATCTTCGGTTTCTTTCACCGTTTCAGGGCAACCTGTTTCTGTGTCAGTAAGTTTCCATTCAGTGTCAAAGACCCCCAACAACACTCTATTATATGTGGTAATCGGTGTAGTGGTTGCCGTGATAGTAATAGGAGCAGCTGTAGGGTTGATGATGAGAAGAAAGAAGCCTCCAGTCGGTCAATGAAAATTTTTTAATCTTTCATTATCTTTATAAATTCTAATTTGTTTATTTCATCATATAAGAGGAAATGCTATGAATGCTTTTGTTGCAGTAAGGAAATTAATTCAGGGGATTGTTCTCCTTTTTTTAGTCGCTATTATCATCTTCGTCATATTCAGGTTGATGCCAGGTAATCCAGCTGATCTAATCCTTTTGTCATTTAAAGTTAAACCGGATTTACAGCAGAAGGAGGCTCTTCTTCGGCAATTTGGACTTCAGAACGGTAAGTGGTCTTATACTGCATTTACGACTTTTATGTACGACATGTTTTCAGGTAACTGGGGAAATGACTATTATTATGGAGCAACGGTGAGTCAGATCATTTTCACGGCTCTTCCATATACCCTCGTTCTCGTGGGATCTGCTGCTGTGCTTGGATGGATTTTTGGAATCCCACTTGGAATAACAACAACAAGACTGAGGGGGAAAAAGAGCGAGACTGCGATATTAACCTCAAGTTTGATCGTGAGTTCAATTCCTTATCTTGTGCTGGCTGTTCTACTCTACCTTTACCTTATAGCTTATCTTCAATGGTTTCCAGTTTCCGGATATTTCAGTTTTACCGAACTAGAGCATCCAACTTTCTTCAGCGTTCTTAGTGTTATACGGACAATCACTATCCCTTTGGTTTCTCTTTTCTTAATCGGGGCAGCAGGCCACTTGATTACAATGAGGGCAACAATGGTATCGATTTTAGGGGAAGATTTCATAACTACCGCAAGGGCCAAGGGAGTAAAGGAAAAAGATATACTGAGAAAGCACGCAGCACGAAATGCCCTCATTCCAGTATCTACAAGAATGGCACTGGAGTTTGCGTTGATATTGAGTGGTGCATTGATAGTGGATATTATTTTTTCATATCCGGGAATAGGCTATTATCTGTACGAAGCAACATTAAAGGAAGATTACCCCTTGATTGAGGCTGCTACCTTTATGATTTCAGTTGTTACTATTTTCGCATATTTAATTGTAGATTACGTTCATGCTTGGTTGGACCCAAGAATTAGAGTTTAAGGTGATATTTTGATAAGTGATGAAAAGAAACAATACGAGAACAACAAGCGCTTGCGGAAATTGAAGCGCCAGCGAACTTTGCAGCATTATAGGGCACAGTTCAGAATTTACATGAAATCCAAATATGGCAAAACTGGTTTTTATATCTTGCTAATATTCGCCATAATCGCCTTGCTTTCACCTTTATTGGCGCCACAGCCATATTCTTATATAGCTCCGGGGATTGATACACACGTAGCAAAGGAAAGGGCTGCAATATACTTGGGTTCAAATAATACTACAAATAAGAGTGGTCTCAGTTATTTTGGACCATTGGCATCCTCACCGGGCACGACGGGTTCTTATGTAATTTATTATGCATTGTCAAATGGTTCTCTATACTCGGAAGGAATAGGCTCAACTGGAACGACGCCTGTTAATTCATCTTTTTATCTTTACCACGTTCCCGTTAGTAATAATAATCCTCTACTTTCTCCAATAATCATTCCATTACTTAATTATGGACCAGCTATTTCAGCAGGGCAGTATCAATTACAAAATTTTATTCTTTTATCAACGGCCAACGGAAATCTGTACATTGGTAAGGCAGGTTGGACTGGATCTCAAGTAGGAGCAGGAAAGCCAACATTCGTATCTGTTTCACATGGATCCGTCAACGGTACAATTTCCTCTGCACCGGTAAGTGATTCTGGACCACTTCAATTCACTCTTCCAACTTGGGTACCTTTTTATAATCTACCTGGAGGTTACTATTCTAATCCAAGTGAAGAAATAGGGAATCCGGGTTTTATATTCGTAGTCTCACACAATATTACTGGCTATTACCTGAACGAATTCCAGGCCTTTCCTCTAGTTCACAGGTGGGCAATTAAATTGAACACAAACACCCCTCCAAGAAACGTAGTATATTACGGTTCTTACTTTGAGTTAGGGTTAGTAGCTGATCAGTCCTTGGTTATTGTGTCTTATAGTAACAACCTTACAGCATATTCTCCACTTAGTGGAAACCCTGTTTGGAGCATCAAAACAAATAGTTCTGTGGTTCAGGGACCATACGTCCCAAGGGATTATGAGCTTGAGTCGCAATCCTATAATTCATTATTCATTGCCACAGCTAATAACAACGTGTACTCTGTAAATCTGACGACTAGAAATCTTACTCTGATCTTGCATTCATCGTCTAGAATCACTGGCTTCGCAAGCTCCTATGGTAGTGTTGGTTTTCCTACCGTTCTTATATCAGAGACTGCAACCAGTGTTTACATCACATCAAGCCTATACTCGGTTTTAAAGAAGGAAAACGGGACCGCTAATCTTAGTTTAAACAACAGCTATATCAATCATAACAACTATACTACCAGGAACTATGTTCTTCCATCAGGTTATGGTAGTTATCTTACGAATCCGATCTACGACAATTTCGCTTCTACATTTATCATAGCGTCATCCCATGGTTTGGTTTTTTCCTTGCAAACAGGGAATGGATCATATCCTTTCACATGGAGGGCAACGCTTACCCCCACTCCAGTCAACGTTTCCCAACCCATAACTTTCTACGACGTGGCTACGGGCAGGAGCGCCATAGGCGTGATTGCATCCACTGGGATTTTTTACATATATGATACGAATGCATATGATCTGAACCCGATTCCTCCAACTTTTCATACAGTAACAGGTGCGATATTCCCTCTGGGAACGAATCAAGAGGGGCAGGATCTTTTCGCACAGTTCATTCAAAGTTTTTGGACGGACTGGCTCCTTGGAGTCATGATAGGAATAGCAACAATTGCCATTGCATTGCTTGCCGCAATGCTCATTGGCTACAAAGGGGGCGCAGTTGGCAGTATATTCGAAGTTGTCTCACTTTCAGTATATCTTATACCAGGATTGGCTTTACTGATAGCATTGCAATCAGTAATTGGCTCGAGTTTCACCAATCTCGTATGGATCGTAACGATAGTTTCATGGCCATTTACGACATTCACACTGATCGGAATAGTGAGGCAAATCAAGTCCAGGACATTTGTTGAGGCTGCGAGGGTGTCTGGGGCAGGATTCTTTGGCATAATGAGAAGGCACATACTTCCTAATATTGCTCCCCTAACCCTTTACCTTCTTTCGCTTGCCATAAGCGGGGGAGTGGCAGCAGTAGCAGGATTGCAGTTCCTTGGCCTTGCACCACTCAACCTTTCTACATGGGGAGGAATGCTGAACTCTGTCCTTGGCAACTTTTATTATGCGGTATTGGCACCATGGTGGGTTCTACCCCCTGCAATTGCGTTAACCATGTTCATATTTGCTTTTATCTTTGCATCAAGGGGACTTGATGAGGTCGTAAATCCACGTCTGAGGAGGCGCTAAATGCAAATAGGCGCCTTCAAGACAGACAGGACGATGAGTAAGACTATTGTCAGGGTTAATGACCTTTCTGTCAGGTTCAAGACAATTGATGGGGAGATACAGGCTCTTTCCAATATAAACTTCGATCTTAAGGAAGGAGAAATTCTAGGAATAATCGGTGAGAGCGGATCAGGGAAATCAACTCTTGCAACTGCTATGATGTCTTTACTGCCTGACAATGCAAGCGTTGGCGGTGAGGTACGGTTCGTCAACCGTATTGCAGGTGACCTTGAGGACGAAGAAGTCGTGACCTCTGCCGAAACATCAGGCAGGGCTTACTTCAAGCTCCGCAAATCCTCCAGGAGGATCCTGGATGAACGCCTTACGACATTGAGGTGGAAATCGATCGCAATGGTCTTCCAGGGGGCAATGAATTCCCTGAATCCCGTCTACACTGTAAGGAAGCAGATCCGGGAGGTCTTTGATATACATGAACCTCTCATGTCGGTCGAGGAGATTAATGACAGGATCAACGAGTCATCGAAGCTATCCGGTTTCAACACGAGGTTCCTGGATTCATACCCGCACCAGTTAAGCGGTGGGATGAAGCAGAGGGCCGTCATAGCCATGGCGCTTGCACTGAATCCCCAGCTTATAATAGCCGACGAGCCCACAACGGGTCTTGATGTAATCACACAGGCCAAGATCATTAAGGAGCTCAAGAACCTCAGAGATAGCGGCACGATAAGATCCATGGTGATAATATCCCACGACGTTGGTGTTGTATCCCAGCTTGCTGATCGTGTTGCGGTCCTTTATGCTGGCAAGATTATGGAACTCGGCACTGCAAAGGAAGTCTTCAAGAACAGTTTCAATCCGTATACAGTGGCACTTATGAGGAGCTATCCTTCTATAAGATCCACCCGAACCGTTGTTACAGGAATTCCCGGGGCAGTTCCGGATCTTCTGAACCTGCCGAAAGCCTGTTACTTTGCGACAAGGTGTTTCTATGCCAAGCCCGACTGCTCCGATCATATGCCTCAATATGTAGAAGCTTCGCCTGGCCATCTGAGCCTGTGTTTGCACACTAAGGAGTTCGTGAACGACATGGGTGAGGGTAGATTGAAGCTTATCGCTGAGAATATTCAGGAAAGCAAGGATTATGCGGATAAAGCATTCAACGTGATTGAGAGTTCAAACCTTACAAAGTATTTCGAGCTTTCCGCTAGTGCAGCAGGAGCCCTTTTTGGCCTAGGGAAGAAGAAATATGTCAGGGCGGTGGATCACATCGATCTCGAAATCAAGAAAGGGCAAATCCTTGGCGTAGTTGGAGAGAGCGGTTCAGGAAAGACTACACTTGGACGAACTATTCTTATGACACTCCATCCGACATCCGGGAAAATTGTGTATTCCTACCTGTCCGACGGGGAAGTAAAAAGAGTAGACGTATCTGTGCTGCACGAAAGATCAAGGGAATTCAGGGCTTACAGGAAGGCCACCCAGCTAATCTTCCAGGATCCATACGACTCAATAAATCCCAAGATGACCATTCTAGACATAGTGTCGGAGCCATTATTATCAAGCCTTGGATCGCATACGTTCGCAGAACTAGATGAACTGAAAGCATCCAGCCAGAATGCATCGCTTCCAAAGAAAAAGGCACACGAGCAGCCAGATGTGCTTGCAGAAGTTTCAAGGGCGCTTGAAATTGCCAATCTCACTCCGGCAGGTAACTATATAAACAGGTACCCACATGAACTTTCCGGCGGGGAAAGGCAGAGGGTCTCGATCGCCCGCGCACTTATACAGCGTCCAGATTTCCTGCTTGCGGACGAGCCTATATCTATGCTTGACGTATCGATAAGGGCTAACGTAATGAATCTTCTCCTCCATCTTAGGAACGAATACGGCATGTCGATAATGTACATATCGCATGATATTGCTTCTGCAAGATACGTTTCAGATTATGTTGCAGTTATGTATCTCGGCGTTGCAGTTGAGTACGGCCCTGTAGAGGAGATCATCAAGATGCCTTTCCATCCTTATACCAAGGCGCTGATCAATGCTGTCCCGTCACCTGATCCTGACTGGATCCACCATGACCTGAAGATTCTCGGTGAAGTCGGGAATTCCGTCGACGTTCACGCCGGTTGCAGGTTCTACGACAGGTGCGTTTTCAGGAAGGACATATGCGAAGGCACTCCTCCCCCCGTCAGGAGAGGAGCAGACAGGATGTATATATGCCACTTTGACCAGGACGGCCTGGTTGAAAACGATGACGACGAGAACGTGGAAAAAACTGAGGAAGGCGAGGTGGAATTCATAAAGACCAACGGCGAGCAGGTCAAATAGTAAGGTCAATTTGATAGGAAGGGAACCTGCTGAAGGAAACAGCGACCTCATCATAGAGGCGCTGGAGCACCGCAATACAATCCAGGCAATACTGCGATTCATATATATTCCAATTGCCCTGCTCGTGGTCCTTATCCTGGTTACACTGATCGTCCATTATTTTGGCATATCGTCTGTAATGATTGCCATGCCCACGGTAATAACGCTGTGTGGATTTGGTGTAGCATTCACAGGCGCTTTCTGGGACTTCGGCGCGAGGAAATATCTAAACAGCCTTGCAAACAGCAGGATCATGTTTACTGATAAAGACGTAACGAGGATCAACAAGCAGCAGCTCCAGCTGACGCTCATCTTCCTTGGTATCGCCGGCCTTTATGTGCTGGCTGCTGCCATCATCTATCTATCCATGTAACCTATTTCCTGGGTTTCCTGATCGCCTTCTTTGCCAGAGCCTTTGCAATCTCGACAGCTTTTTCAAGCTGTGGATCCCTTCCTGCAAGATAATCCGAGGGTGTGTTGTCCACCTCAATCGTTGGGTCTGTTCCGTAATTCTCGACGCCGAAGCCGACATCGGTAAACCAGAACGAAAACTCCGGCTGCGTGAACATAGTGCCGTCGACAAGAGTCCGGCGGGGATTGATTCCAACAACGCCACCCCATGTCCTTTCCCCGATCAGATCACCCAATCCCATCAGCTTGAACGAATGGGAGAAAATGTCACCATCTGAACCGGCAAATTCGTTCGTCACTGCAACCATCCCGCCGCTTATGGCGTATGACGGGTAAGGCAGGTATTTTCCCCTCCTCGGTATGTCGAATCCGATGAGCTTCCTGGAAAGCTTTTCCAGCAGAAGATGCGACACATGGCCGCCACCGTTGAACCTGACATCGACGATCAGGGAGGGCTTCTCCCACTCGTATATATACTGGCGGTGAAATTCAGCGAAGCCCTTCGCCATCATGTCCGGAATGTGGATGTAGCCTGCATCCTTGAACTTCGATCTCACGAGCGCCCTGTTGCTTTCAACCCAGTCCCTGTATATTGTGTTAAGTTCGCTTTTCTGTGCCTTGACGAAGTAGGTGCCAGTCTTGCCGGACCTCTTCACCTCGACCTCGACAAGCGAGTCCGCAAGGTTTTCCAGGGCTTTCCCCGGAGGGGTATTAGGTCCGATCTTGACATGATTTATCGATACGAGCTCATCGCCTTCCCTGATGTCAACTCCAGGCGCCAGAAGCGGGGATCTTTCATCCAGGTTGGAAGGATCGCCGCAGTATATCTTCCCAAAGTAATACTTTCCATTCCTGTATTCAAGCATAGAAGCGATTTTGCCAATTCTGTGATAAGAGGATCTGTACAGTTCACCACCTCTCTCGTAGCTGTGGGATGTACCTGTTTCGCCCTGCATCTCCTTCAGCACATCAGATAGCTCAAATCTTGAATTAACCTGGTCAACGAATGGCATGTACCTGTCCCGGACAGAATCCCAGAACTGGTTAATCTTCTCCTCCTTCCAGTATTTTTCTTTCATTGTACGCCAGGTTTCAAGGAACATCTGCCTCCATTCCTCCCTCGGTACGATCTCGCACCTTATCCTGCTAAGATCAATCTTTGTGAGGTCATCGTTTTGCCACTTGCTTTTCGTGCCTTCCACTTTGGACAGAGAATCCAGGTCATGCACGCTGAACCCTCCCTTCTTCCTGACGAGTATCCTGTTGTTTCCACCAGAGACCCTGAAACCTGAAATATCGTTGAGCACTTGTTTTGCCTTACCTGTCGTCATGTCGAAGAAAAGTAGCTCGCCGTCTGATCTTGGTCCATTTCCCATGTTCTTCATTACCCCTTCGACGGGGAAGCGCAGCAAAAGAACTGCGTCGTTAATGGCCGTTAAGGCATGAAACTCTGCGGAATCAATCGGCAAAGGTACAGTCCTGTTCATTATGCCTTCAAGTGAAATATCCTGCAGTGGGGAGGCATCCTTTTTCGCTCTGCTGCTTCCTATCCTGTTCCAGATAGGTGATGCCTCCTTCCCATCCAGGGTAACTACGAATGGCTTCGAAGCCTTAGGGAATCCCATGTCAAACACGACCTTGTCGTATATGGGGTCGAGCGCTCGCTCTGACAGATAGAAAAGGTATCTGCCGGATGGATCAAACGATGGCGAGAAGTCTACCGCCGCTTTGGAAGTGACAGGAGTCTTCTTTCCAGATTTGATATCTATAAGCACAATAGAAGAAAGCGGCCCTCCCTCCGCTTCCCCTTCAGGATACGAGGCAGCGATCCACTTTTCAGTTGGATGCCAAGATATATCCTCGACCATTCCGATATTGTTTCTGTCAAGAAGAGTCGACTTTCCCTTCTGCAGATCAAGAAGGTACATTTCAAACCGATTTGTGGAGGCAACTGCCAACTTTCCAGACGGGCTCGAGGACAAGACTTCTATGATGCCGGCGTCCTTCAGGATCGCCTTCTTGTCCTTCCCAACAAGATAAACGCAATCGCTGCCTGACTCGTCGTTCACAACCAGCATATTTCCCGTGCTGCCTGCGAATGCCAACTGCCTGGATCTTCCCCGCGAGACATCGGAAAGGGTTGTAACCGGACCGTTTGTGCCCTTCAGCACATATGACTTTCCCCTCACTATGTACCCGGATGATCCGCCGTCATGCGACAGCGTGTATTCTTCAAGGAAAGACGACGGTTCTACAAACCTCCTCTCAGTGAACATCCCTGTCACTGGCAAGGCTATTTTGAGTTCCGAGCTCTTTTCCTTGACCGGATCAAAGGTAAATATCCTGCCGCCCTTGTGGAAAAACCCAATTTTCCCGTCACTTCTCAGGTTCCTTGCAAAAAAGTCCCTGAACCTTGTATGCTGCTTAAGGTCCTTTCCCTGCAGGTTGACTGAGTATATGTTGCCTGTACCATCGAGATCGGTAATGAAATAGAGCCTGCCCTTCATGAATGCCGGGGAGTCTATGCCGGATTCAAGCTGCAGGAACTTCGCATAAGATCCCTTGTTCCCCCGATCAAAGTAAACTTTGCCTCGCAGACCGCCCCTGTATCTCTTCCAGTATGTTAGATCCTGAAGGCCACGCACGAGGAACGTTCCCTCCTTAGTAGGAAGCATCGATGACGTCGGTCCGAGCTTAAGCTGCTCGTAAGCAAGGGTATTCACATCGATCCTGTAGGGAAGCGTCTCCCTCATGAATGGCGACCCCTCGTCAGAAACAGCCAGAATCGTGCTGTCCGATTCCCAATCCACGACATTTGTTCCTGTGGTTCCGAAGTACGTGACTCGTTTCAGGTCCCCCGTCTGCAGCGATATGATGTAAATTTCAGAAATCACCGCATCTGTTCCCTTTGTAGACCTAAATGCGACCTTTGTGCCGTCAGGAGAGATCCTGGGGCTTGTTATTGTTCCAAGGTTGGAAAGGATCAATCGTGGATTCTTCCCATCCAGATCACAGGACCATAGGTTATCTTCAGACGTAAATACTAATTTATCTCCCCTGATATCAGGATGCAGCAAGTATACCATATAGGTTAATTTCTCAAATTATATTAATACTAGCGGATAGATTGGAAAGAATCCTCAGAGTGAACCGAATAACTAGCTGAAACCTGCAATCTTGATCTCATTTATAGGTTGGTAAAGAAATAACAGAATACCTGAAAAGACAACCTTATTCTAATCCGCCGGCATTCCGTGGATCAAATTAATTCATGCTCAATAAAACACTAATAACGATAAGATCATTCGTTGTCTCAGCAGGTGCAACTGCTGCGAGTTCCTTCGTTGGAGTATATGGCGTCTATCTCGGCGCATCAGCTGCAATGATGGGCTGGCTTCAGTCTTCCTCAAACGCTCTTTCTAACGGCGGGCAGCTCCTTTGGGGCAAGCTTAGCGACTCCGTTGGCAGGCGCCGCCCGTTCCTGCTGGGGGGAAGCATTGTTCTTGCAATGCTGTGGTATTTCATGGGAGTTGTGCGTACACCGCTTGAACTTGTCGTTGTTTATGCTGCGATTTCACTGTTTGCATCTCTCATTACGGTAAATTGGTTTTCTCTCATAGCAGACCAGACAGATTCGACAACCAGGGGCAGGTTCCTCGCAGTGATCAATATCCTCAGCTCAATTGGAACAATAATCTCTCTATTTGTCATGACATTCCTGTTCAGTGGGGCTGTCACCAATGATATCCGTATACCATTCTTCGCGGCTGCCGGCTCCTATGTGATCTCCGGCTTTCTGATGGGTTCTCTCAACGAAAAGAAGGGGGAGAAGCTTGCGCCAACCCACCTTGGAGCAACGATCAGGAATCTCCGCAGTCATCCGCTCTTCTACAGGTACTTCATAGCGACCAACATACAGGGAATATTCTGGTCTATGGCATGGCCCATGTTTCCTATAACTATAGTTAGTGTGATGCATTTCACGCTTACAAACGTAGCTTTTCTTACGATTGCCTCCCTCGGAACAACGGTGATGGTCCAGTATTATCTTGGAAGAGTAACAGACAGGGTAAGCCGGCCGCCGCTTATTTTTGCAAACCGTATTCTTCTCAGTGCGATCCCGCTCCTTTACGCCTTCTTCTCAACATTCAATGAATTCATCATTCTTGAGGTATACAGCGGCATTCTTGGATCCATACAGAATGTCGTTATGAATTCCTACCTGCTTGATGTTATACCTCATGAAAGAAAGGCCGAGTACCTGTCCATAATCAATGGTTTCAACGGCGTAATATACCTGACCGGAGCCCTTATTGGCGGATACCTCCTCGAAATCATGATTGCGCATTTTCCCCTCTATCTTGCTCTCATTTACTCGTACCTAATCGTCTTTTCCGGCAGGTTCGCCTCATCCTTTATGTTCCTGCACCTTAAGGAGCCGGAGCAGAAGGGGCGTTCACCGCTATCCCTGTATTCGTTGCTCTACAAGCCTAAACAGCCGGGTAACCCTTCGGGCGGGACGCTGAGGTTCCGGTAACGCTGCATTGAAGACAATCTTTCGTGTGCAGCGGATTCTGGTTAGCACCATGTGCATATCCCGCAACATTTATTATATGTCGTATTTTCCGAAATTGTGAAGCTCAGGTTCCACATCAACGTATACCTACTTGCATTTTCAGCATTCTTTGCGGACATGGGATACCAGATCGTTGTTGGTGGTTTATCCGTCTTTATCGTTCTTGTGCTGCATGCACCAGTCTGGGTTTTTGCAGTAATAGAAGCTGTCAGTTACGGAATCGGAGCATTTTTTGCGTATATAGGAGGGATCCTGGCAGACAGGTATGGTGCAAAGAAGATATCTATAATTGGAAATGCACTCATTCCGGCACTTTCTTTCACTGGGCTCTTTAGAAACTATGCCTTCGCAGGATCCGTGTATGTTACGGGCTGGTGGTCAAGGAACTTCCGCTCACCGCCAAGGCGGGTTCTCCTCGTTGAATCCACTAGTACAGAGAACAGGAGCCGTGCGTTCGGCCTCCTTCATGGCCTCGATGTCGGTGGAGGGATCATTGCATCGGTGCTCCTGATATCGCTGTATCTCCTCGGCTTCCCCTTTTCCACAATCTTCCTCATATCGATTGCACCTCTTATTGTATCCACACTGCTTATAGTTGTAACAAGGCCCACTGCGAGGGAAAAGTACATCGCACCTCATGACAGGAAGGAAGAGACCCTGGCAATGAAAGGCATACTTATAGCAACTGCCCTCTTCGGGTTCAGCTACTACAGCATAGGCTTTCCTATACTAACTGCCGCAACGACCGACTCTATAGCGTACGGTCTTCTTGTCTATCCGATATTCATGAGCGTTTCGGCTGCAGGCGGCTTCATGTACAGCAGGATCCAGACAAAGAAGGAGATAAGGCAGCTTGGCATCTTCGGCTACGCACTTGCAGGGGCAGGTGCCCTCGGGATCCTCCTCGTTCTCATCACCCGCGTGGATATCGCCTTCTATTACATTTCAGTCGCAATTCTAGGCCTCGGCACATCGACGGTGGAGACGTATGAGCCATCCATAATATCCAGGATCGCAAGGGGTTCTGTGGCAGGGAGAGGAATGGGACTTCTCTCTGTTTTCAGGAGCATCGGGATGTTCTCGGGCAACCTTGTCTTCGGCCTTCTCTACTTTTTCATATCCAGCGAATATTCATACGGATATGCAGCTGGGGTTGCATTCGCCGGTGCGGCTATAGTTCTCATAACCGGAAGGTCATACGGGCGTAAAAACGCCTAGGCGTACCTGATAATATTGTAGAATGTGTCCCTCTGCACCGGTATCTTCCCAGCGGAGAGAATTATCTGGTCAAGTTCCCTGGTGTAGGTCTTATCCCTCCTGTCAGTGGCACCGAATATCTTCTCGCTGAAAGCCGTGCCGACGAGATCGTTGCCGCCTGCCCTGAGGCCCAGCTGGGCGGTAAGCTTCCCAAGCGCAACCCAGTAAACGCTTACATTCTTTATGGCGGCACCGGCTATTATCCTCGCCAAAGATATTACATCAAGATCCTTCCTGCCTGAAGCCTCATTCCTGACCTTGCCAGATCTCTGGAGCGGCGTGTTCTCGAGGCTGAACTTGAGCGGTATTATAGAGATGAAGCCAGGCTGTTCAAGCTGGTTATCCCTTAACCGGACGAAATGATCAATGATGTGGTCGTAGTTCTCAACGTGCCCATATGTTATTGTGGAATTCCCTCTCATTCCCATCTTATGGATGATCTTGGCATCCTCCAGCCACTTCTCGCCGGAGATCTTTTCCTTCGTGGTTATCTGTGCACGCACCGAGGCATCGAATATCTCCGCACCCCCTCCGGTATGTGCATCAACGCCAGCATCCATTAGCCGGTTCACCACCTCGGTCAAGGAGTTGCCTGTCGTGCGGCCGATAAAATCTATTTCGGGGATAGTGAGCGCTTTGAGCGTGGCTTCTGGTATTTCTTCCTTGATTGCCTTGAATATGGTCTCATAATATTCCATCGGAAGATATGGGTTGAAACCACCGACAACATGTATCTCGGTTGCATGATACTCCCTTGCCTTCCTTGCCTCTTTCCTCACGTCCTCTTCGGTCAGTTCATATCCTCCGTTCGTTCGGCCCTTCAGCTTTGCAGGGACATAAAAAGCGCATATGGGGCACGATGCTGAGCAGTAATTAGAATAATTTATGTTATATGATACGGCATACCCGACTGTGTCGCCAGCCTGGAGCGATGCAAGAGAATCAGCCAGCCTTAACCTATCATGAAAGGAAAGATCCTGCATGATTTCAGCAGCATCCTTACGTGAAATCCTGTTGTTGCCGACAATCTGGTCCTGCCAGTAACCAACTTCATACATCATTCTCTCTTCCATGGCAAGTAATTGAAAACCGAGTTATAACTATTTGTCAAATCCAATGTCTAGCAGATAAACAAGATCACTTAGATGTGAATTATCCTTATCGTTCGAAGATAGAAGCTTGAAATCCTGAACCCCAGATCGTAACTTGCTATATACAAAGATTATAAACGAATCGGCAATATTGAACGGTGTTATCTGCCCAGACTACAAGATCAGGAATAGAGGACAAGATCAGGAACGACGAAACGCTGTCAGCTGAAGATATAACTTATCTATATGACATTGCAGACATAAACTGGCTCGGCGGTCTTTCAAGGGAGATTGCTGACGGGATATCGGGAAACCATGTCTCGTTTGTTTCTAACCTCATACTCAACTATACGAACATATGCAACGTGAGGTGCAAGTTCTGTGCCTTCTACCGCACAGGGAATGAAAGCGACGCCTACACTATGACAGAGGATCAGGTCGTGCAGGAGATAGCAAAGTTTTACGATGCATTCGATATCCGGCAGCTCCTTATTCAGGGCGGAGTAAATCCTTCCCTGCCTCCCGAATATTACTTCTCCCTCTTCTCCCGGATAAGGAAAGAGTTTCCGAAGATCGGGATCCATGGCCTCTCCACATCAGAAATATCGTTCATAGCAAAGAAGGCAAAGCTTAGTGTCAGGGACCTTCTCATTGAGCTAAGGAAAAGCGGACTTGAGACCGTTCCTGGCGCAGGTGCCGAGATCTTTGATTCCGATGTGAGAAAGAAGCTTGGACGCCCCCTCAACTCAGGCAAGGAGTGGCTCTCCATCATGGAGGAAGCACACAAGCTAGGTATACGAACTTCGTCGACGATGATGTTCGGTCATGTGGAGACTAGCAGGGACAAGGCTGATCACCTTCTTTCCATTCTAGAACTGCAGAAGAAATATCATGGATTCCTTTCCTTCACGCCATGGAACTTTGAGCCGGGCAACACGCAGCTGGAAAGGGAGGGACTTGTCCTGGAGAGAACCGGCGGGCTTGATGTTGTCAGGAATATTGCTATAGCAAGGCTTGTTTTCAGGTCTGATCTTCCGATCATCCAGTCTTCATGGCTGACTAACGGGATCAGCATGGGTCAGCTTGCAATAATGTACGGCGCAAACGACTGGGGCGGAACTATATATGATGAGAAGGTCATTCCCGCAACGGGTAAGCAGGTGGGAAACCTCAGGAAAGAAATAATCATCAGTTCGGTGCAACAGCTTGGCATGGTGCCGGTGGAGAGGGACAACATGTACCGGACTGTCAAGATATATGATCGATGACCGCGCAGCTGGTATCCTCTGCTACCTGTCACATGGCAAAGGCATTCAGGGGAGCTTCAAGGAGACTGCCGAAGATTTTATTGTAGAGGAGCTTCCATCAGGGCTGTCGGAGGATCCGAACGGTAAATACCTGATACTGCAGGTCCGGCTCAGGAACTGGGAAACCAACAAGTTCCTGATCTACCTGAGCAGGATATTCGGCGTGAGCAGGAAGAGGATCTCATATGCCGGGACCAAGGATCGCGTTGGCGTGACGACACAATATTTCTGCATCAACACGCCAGATGATGCGCCGGAAATAAGGCTCGAGGATGTCACGATAACGAGGAAGTTCAGATCGAACCACATGCTTCGCCTCGGCGATCTCTCTGGAAACAGGTTCATTGTCAACCTCCACACCGAATCCGATGATGCTATTGACTCGATCAACAAGGAAATAGACGGCCTTGGAGGATTCCCTAATTTCTTTGCATATCAGAGGTTCGGTTCACGTCGGCCCGTCACGCATATCGTGGGGAAATATATCCTGAAGAGGGATTTCAAGTCGGCCGTCATGGAGTATCTGTGCGACCCTTCCTTTGACAGCGATGATTTCAGAAGAAACGTTTTCGATACCCAGGACTTCAGGACTGCGCTGAAGGAATTTCCGCAGAACCTGATGTATGAAAGGGCTATTCTGCAGCACCTTGTTGAAACAGGTAATTATGATACAGCGTTCGGCGTGCTTCCGAAAAACCTGCAGATAATGTTCGTGCATGCATACCAGTCATATCTTTTCAACCTGGCCCTTTCAGGTAGGATAAGATCCGATGGTTCGCTGTCATCAGTGCATGACGGTGATCTATTCACTGAGGTGGATAGTCTCTTCAACTCTAAGGGAGATCCCAGGACCGTGAATCCCGTCAACCGCACAGTGATAGAGAAATCTGTGCATGAGGATCGGCTCAGGATACTGATGCCCCTTCCCGGCTATGATACGGATGTGAAAGCGATCGAGAAAGAGGTGCTAATGGATGATGAACTGGAGAAGGAGGGCATAAGCATCCAGGACTTCAGGATTACCTCCCACCCAGAACTCAGTTCCTCAGGCACATACCGGGTCATAGCATCGAGACCAGTTGATTTGCTTGTGAATAACGGCATCCTGGACTTCAAGCTGGGAAGGGGCATGTATGCCACCTCCTACCTAAGGGAAATAATGAAGGAAAATATGGATCACAGGTGATCCGTGAGGGTTCAGATTAGACCGACTTTCTGGAGTTCCTTCTTGACCTTGATGACCGCCTGCTCTATTTCGCTCTCTTCTTTGGCACCTGTGCAAACTACTTTTCCTGAACCGAAAAGAAGGAGGACAACCTTTGGTTCCTCTACCCTGTACACTAGACCTGGGAACTGCTCCGGCTCATACTCGACATTTTCAAGGCCAAGCGACATCGCAATATCTGTAAGGTTAAGATCATGTTCAAGATCGTAGACGGCAACAATATTCTGGACAACGATGTCAGGGTTGTCGTAGACCTTTATTCCGGCTTTCTTAAGCTTCTTTATGATCGTATCGATTGTAAGTTTTACGTTCTCAATATTCTTGGCGCCAGTGCAGTTAACCTTTCCGCTCCTGAAGATCAGGACGGCTGTCTTTGGTTCATGGAGCCTGTAAATAAGCCCCGGAAACTGCTCAGGTTCATATTCAGATCCATCCAGGGCGAGGGCTATCCTGCTGAGATCCAGGCGTTCGGCAAGGGACGTTGACGCTACAATATTCTCAATGGTAATCTTTTCTTTCTCACTCATGAAATATCACTTATGCACTCGCATATTTATATAGTATATAAAACATAACCTTAATTTGTTCAAAAACCGGGGATCTATTCACCACGATGCAAAAGATTAGATAATGGCATCACAGCAGTCTTATAAATTGCATTCATGATATTTTCTGTATTGCGGCTGCTCGATTTGCTCCGATCTTTCATCGATCATGCATGAAACTGTGAAGGAAAGCTTCTATAGAATTCTTCTGAGAGTCGAATCTTGAGCGCCGGAGGGCATCTTCTGGCGACACCCATTCATGCTTCACATGCTCCGGGTACACATTATGTTCGAGATCCACTACAGGATCTCCTGTTACCTCGACGGCAAAAACGGTTTCCTTGAATCTCTTTCCGTTCTTCTCATACTCGAAGCTGTATATTGGATCGGAGATGTGCCCCAGAAAGCCGGATGTAATGCCAGTTTCCTCCGCAAGCTCCCTAAGAGCTGCGGTCTTAAGATCCTCAGAGGACTCGACCTTACCAGTGACACACTGCCAGAAACCTCCCCTCCTCGGGATTGTCTTGAGCATGAGTATTTCCAACCATGGGCGCTTCCTGTAAGGTATTACCTGCACCTTCCTGATAGGATCAGCCATGCAGTCAGTCACCGGAATATTTCATGATAAGTATATGCCTTCTCCTGCCCGAAGCAGAACCTGATCATCTGGTGTCTTCCCTTGAGTTCCCTGACATCCGATCTCACTGCTGAGGGATCCCTCTTCTTGATCAGCAGATCTGCCATCAGTTTCGCAATCTCCTTCATCTCCGATTTCTCGAAGCCGATCCTCGTCACTTCCTGCGTCCCTATTCGCAAACCGCTAGGATCCTGCGAATTCTTGCTTGAGTCCCACGGAAGCAGGTTCTTGTTCAGGACTATGTCCACATCCTCAAGCATCTCGGATGACAGCTTTCCTCCTCCCTGTTTCCTAACGTCAACTACAAGCGTGTGCGATTCCGTGAAGCCTTTCTTTTCGCCGAGAACATTGAATCCCTCCTCATTCAGTGCAACTGCAAGCGCCTTTGCGTTTTCCACGATCTTCCTGGCATACTCATTGCCGAATTCAAGCTCTTCCGCAAGCGTGACAGCAAGAGCCGCCATAGCGTTCAGGTGATGGTTGCTCAGGGATCCAGGGAATACGCCACGCTGTACCGACTTCCATGTCTCCTCAGAGGTCTTGCCAAGGATTATTCCATGCTGCGGGCCGGGGAATGTCTTATGCGTGCTGGCTGTAATAATGTCTGCCCCTTCCCTCAGCGGGTCCTGGAAGACGCCTCCTGCAATAAGCCCGAGTACATGGGCGCCATCATACCAAAGCTTTGCGCCGACCTCATGGACTGCATCCATGATATCTCGAATCGGTGTCGGAAAGAGGTACACGGATTGCCCAATCAGGCAGACCTTCGGCTTCTTTTCCCTTATCAGCTTTATCGTGCCGTCGACATCTATATTCATTTCGTCATTGTCAAAAGGATAGTCAGATGAATCCAGGCCTCTGAGCCCCACCGCTCCGAATTTTGCGGCGCTGATATGACCTCCTCCTGACAGCGGGGGAACGGTTATCCTGTCTCCCGGTTTCGTGAGTCCATAGATAGCAGCAATGTTTGCATTGGTGCCCGATATTGGCCTGGGATCTGCCTGGTCGCTCCTGAATAGCTGCTTGGCATATGCTATCGCGAGATCTTCTATTTCATCCACGAATTTATTTCCCTGGTAATAACGGTGGTGCGGGAGTCCCTCCGCATATCTGGATCCTAGATCAGTCAGCAGCATTTCGAGTGCAAGCGGACTCATAACGTTCTCGGATGCGATTAAAGGTATGCTTTCCTTGAAAAATTCATTGTGTTTCTTTGCCAGTTCCCTTATTTTCAGAGCCTTCTCAAAATTGTCGCTCATGTTCAGACTAATCTTTCAGCCGTATATTTATGTATTCTACTTTACCTCGATCGAGCCTGACTAATTCTTTACAGAATTATCATTGAAACAACCTTCTCTTGGGGTTTATTGAGATAGATGCTACGCTCTATTTAAATATATATTCGAGAAGCGATAATAATTACATAAAATCTGGATATGTTCTTCAAGTAGCGGTCAAATCCGGCAATATTATCTAAAGCACTCCAATGGCGGAAGAATGGACCTGTTCTTCTTTCTCTTGGGGACTGCAATCGTCCTGGGAGGGCTGCACATGATCGCGCCGGACCACTGGGCACCTCTTGCAGTGGTCTCGGGAAAACTTAATTACACAAGGAAGAGAACCTACGTTACAGCCGCAACGCTTGGTGCGCTTCATGCGCTAACGTCCGAAGCAGTTGCAGGAATAGTCCTTGTAATCGGCGTGATCCTTGTCCACAGATATCTGGAATACGTTGACATTGCATCGATAATTCTGCTCTTTGCAGTCGGTGTATATTTCATCGTCAACGGGGTAATGGAGATGGACCTTCAGGATGATCGATCAAGCGCACCTGTAAAGTCCACACTTGCGATCAGTGCATTTCCTGACCTCGCACTTATTCCAATAATACTTGCAGGATCCGCGCTTCCTCTTTTCGAGGTAGGCCTGATACTTGCAGTATTTGTCGCTGTAAGCTCAATTTCCCTGACCATTATGTCCTATGTATCGACAAGAGGACTGGCAGGTGCAATGGAAAAAATCCCTCCAAGATACATTGATTACGTGATGGGACTGATACTATTCGCAACTGCAATAATCATCATCTTCACTTCCTGACAGGTCATAAGGCATGACGATCCCGAGCAATCAGCATAAATTTATCTTTGATTCGCAATAGGATTGATTGCAGCAGGATTATTGAAGAGGGCCATGGAATTCCTGCAGATTCGAACACTCAAGACCAGGGATCAATGCATTAAATGTGCCCAGTAATACTAAGGGAACATTCGGTTAAGATCAGTGATCACAAACGGAAGCGGAAACAGGAAACAAGCGCACAAAAATTCCAGGACGGTGAAAGGACTGAAAGAAGATGATGATGCACCTCTACCGAGCAAAATCAAGAATTACGTTGCATTTCTAATAATCTTCGCCGTAATTCTATCTCTTATAACAATAAGAGGGAACTACATCCTTGCCCCTCCTTATGCCGTTTCTGCATACCTGGTTGTTTTCCAGAGAAATACAAAATATGCAAGCAGGAAAAGCCTTGCCGCCACATACCTTCTTGTCATAATAACCTCCGATATTATACACTTAGCATTTGGAGCAGCCCTCGGGGGGCTGATCCTGAACGTAATCATCGTTTCTGCATTCATAACATTCACAGAATTTTCGCACCCTCCAGCGATTGCACTTGCAATCTTCTCATATATTGCAGGAGATCCTCTTGACTTCACAATATCATCTCTTCTGGCACTTGCAGCACTATTGGCGGGCTCTCTTATACTAGATATATTTACTGCCAGGAACAGAAAATAAATACACATATATCCAATAGGTCAGAGGAAGATGAAGGCATAATGCCTGGATAGAACAGTACCGGTACAACCAGGAGATGCCTTCTGATCAATATGGTAATAAAATGACTGACAATAAGGGAGTGAAAAAAACGGCCCACGGAAAAGACAGGAAGACGTTTGCAAGCAAGAATGATGGTTTCTCCGAAGAAGAAAAAGCTGCAATGAGGGAGCGGGCTAAGGAGGCCAGGAAAGCATCCGGATCAGGCAAGAAGAGATCGAGGGAAGAAGGCGAGAAGGAAGTGATGGAAAGCATATCAAAGATGGCGGAACAGGATAGGACCATGGCAAAACGTCTTCATGATCTGATCACGAAGAATGCACCACAGCTTTATCCCCGGACATGGTATGGAATGCCCGCTTATGCATTGGATGACAAAATAATCTGTTTTTTCCAGAATTCGCAGAAATTCAAGACAAGATATTCCACGCTCGGTTTCAGCGACAACGCCCGACTTGATGATGGCTCAATGTGGCCGACTTCCTTTGCAGTTTCTGCGCTGAACAAAGATACTGAGGAGAAGATAGTCAAGCTTTTGAAAAGGGCCATTGAATGAAAAGCAAGTTCACCATTAACCTATTAAGGAATCCAGTTAATCTTGATTCTGCAAAGTTCCAGAATTTCATTTTTATAAGTTTCAAACTCCTTATCACGTGTGATGAATTCAATTTGAGATCTTGTTGAATTTGCGATATCTAAAGCATAAGATATGTGTAATAAATCCAGTGTCTTCAAAGGTATTCGATTGGTAAGACCTATTGTGAATGCAATAACATTGTCATATATTCCTATTGGAGTTTCAGTCTTCAGGTGCTGAGTGGGAAGGTATAGAATCTCAAATCTTTCCAGAACGTAAGCAATGGCAGCGTATGATGTAGAAAGAACGTCTCCAGACAATTCAGCAACCAAGGTTTTGAAATTACGATTTCTGAACATTACAGAATTAAGTTCCGCAATGACCAGTTCTGAAACAACCTTTTCCGGCCTTTTGAGTACCTTAATAGATTCATCTGAAGATGTGTCTTCGTTGTCTAATGCCGATACAATCACACTTGTGTCAATGTAATTCATTTGAATCTGTGTCTGTCGTCTATGAGATCTTTAAGCCCGCCGCTCAATTCAATAGGGAATTTTCCATTAGACTTCTCGAGGCGCTTCAGGATCTCGACTTTTTCCCCAACACCAGAAAACTTCCTTGTGGCGGATATTCCCATAGACAACAAATATCGGATTGCATCGCTCTTGGTTTTAAATAATCCAGAAGCCAGGAGACTCTCTACAAACCTTGATGTTTTTTCATCCACCCTGATCTGAATTGTTTCTTTAGTCATTACAATTACGTAATTGTAATTGCATAAATTACCTTTTGCAATTGGTCTTATAACTGCCATAAGCGTAAAACAGAAAACAAGCCGCTGGCAGGATTTGAACCCCGGCTATAGCAAGGATAATTCAATTATTTCAAGCACTCCGCCACTTAAAATTCCGCAGGTCACAAGAATGAAATAATTCACGGCTTGGACCTAGATGAAGTAGAAGAGGCGAAATGGTGCAAGCCGAGCAAGCATGAAGATATGGCTGCCCGGTCGAATAATGGTATAGTGCGCATCGAAAACATTCTAAAGGCACCCGACACAATTACATTACCAAAAGGCGCTTTGATTGCTAATCAGCGATGAAAGAAACAGTGAAGCTGAATACCATGAAATCGGGGAAATGATTAAAGCCAGCGCTCGTTCTTGGATCTCAAGCTTACAGGCAAAGTGTTACTGCAATCAAGTATGCTTTGTATCGTCGATATCGGTGAGAATTTTACAGAATTTACCTCATTATATTTCAGTGTTGCAGGTTTGTAAACTTTCATGCATGGATGCTTCCAATTGTCCATGCATAATCTCTTAACTTTTTAACCTGGTCAGAACGCTTTGCCTCGCGGATTATTCGACCACTTTCAATATTGAAAGCAGCATTTCATCGACTTTCTTGCCCAGATCCTCCAGTCCGTTATATTCTGAAAAGAGGGCGGAAGCATTCTGTGCAGTCACATGCGTCCTGCCCTTATCCTCGTATATGTAGATCCTGATGGGCGGTACGATGCCCGCTCGCAGGTCCGTTTGGAAGACCTCTGCAGCAAGCCTCGGGTTAAACACCTCGAGGATCTGGTTGCCTCCTGACTGCAGGCCGATTTTCTTCAGGTTCTGCTGGGCGTCTATTGCAGATACAACTTTCAGGCCATTCTCTTCCACAGCCTTCCGAAGATGTTCCACCGTCTCGGCAAACGGCAGTCTCGATACTATTTCTTTTCCTTTCATTTCCATCATTCCACGCAGCATGCCATCTTTGACATATCCCTGATGAACGACTGGGACGCCAGCTTTATGCCCTCCGAGAAGGATGGGAATATGTGGCTCGTAGCTATGACATCGTCAATAGTGTACCTGTTCTTCACGGCATATGCCCCTTCTGTTATGATGTCTGTGGCATTGGGTGCCATTATGTGCATGCCAACTATCCTGTTATCCTTCGGATCCACTGTGATCTTTATTATGCCTTCCGTTTCGCCAATTATGCTTGCCTTGGTGAGGTTCTCAAGAGAGAATACCCTGCATGAGCATGATCCGTTCTTCTTCGAGAACTCGTTCTCCGTCATCCCGACACCTGCGACCTGTGGATTCGTGAATACAGCCCAAGTCGCAGAATCATAATCGATCTTCATATCCTCACCGAACATGTTGCTCACTGCCACAACCCCTTCCCTTGCTGCAAGTGTCTCAAGGAACAGCTTTTTTGAGACGCAATCGCCGGCTGAGTATATGCCAGGAGCAGAAGTCTTCATGGTGTTTGCTGTCAGGACCAGACCTCTCGGATCGGTATCGACTCCTGCTGCAGCAAGGTTCAGGAATTCTGTGTTAGCCTTCCTGCCAGTTGCCACGATGAGCTCATCGGCTTCCACTATCTCCTCTCCATTGTGCGTTATTATATGTATGGACTTTCCATTTGCAGATTTGCTGACACGGCTCACCCTAGCCCTAAGGTAAAATTTCATGCCCTCTTTCTCAAGCCCTGCCCTCAAGGCGTAACCGATCTCCGGCTCAGTTTGAGGTAGAAGGGAATCAAGCGCCTCTATGATGGTCACTTTTGATCCGAAGTGCAGTAAAGCCTGCCCTATTTCAAGGCCTATAGCGCCTCCTCCTATTATAGCAAAGGAACCCGGTAGATCTTCCAGGTTCCATATCGTATCGCTGGTCAGGAAACCTGCATCACTCAGGCCCTCTATTGGGGGCGCCGTCGGGCTTGATCCCGTTGCTATCAGTATGTTCGATCCTAAGACTGTTGCCGATTCTTTTCCGTCCTGACCGACGATCATGACAGTTTTCCTGTCGACGAATTTCCCAAGCCCGTTGAAAAGCTTCACGTTGCTGTAACTTTCAATAACCTGGGCATACTTTGCATCTCTTGCATGTGCAACATATGACCTGAGACCATTCATGACCTCGCTGAAATCATGCTTTACTGAAGTTTCAAATATACCTAGCATCCTCGGATGCGAAGGGTTGAAGACGGCATGCGATGCCTCAAGAAGGTACTTCGAAGGCACGCATCCAACGTTTACACATGTTCCTCCTAGGGGTCCCGTACCCACCATTGCGATCGTCATACCGCCGTCGCTCATTTCCGAGGCCTTGATTGCTGCAGAGAAGGCAGCCGCCCCTCTTCCAAGTATTACTAGATCGAATTTCTGTATTTCATTCTTCAAGACTTTTCACCATCTCACTGATCGGTAATAATAGCCTTATAATGTGAGGGCTTCGAGAACACCCTGTTTTTCAAGAGATCCTCGGGTTTTACCTTTTCTCCGTCGAGCATGACATCGCCCACCCCTTCCTTAAGAGATACCTTGACATCCAGGACACCATCCTGTTCTTTCAGTCCTCTTGTTACTGTGGCAACGCAGTCATCGCATGTCATTCCGTATATCCTCAGTTTTACATTCTTCTTATCCATAATATAGGATGTCCGGACTATATTAATAGGGAAACGTAAACTATTTTTTACCTTGCTTAATCAGAGGCAATGACAGGGAACCACGAAGACAGGAGAATCAGCAACAGGAAGAGGGCATGCATGCTTGAATACGGCAATTCCCTTGTGTGCGTGGACCCATCGCTTGCAATCCTTGAACTGATAGGGAAAAAATACACCATCATGATCATAGGCGTAATCGGCAACAGCGGTAACAGGAAGAATTTCAACGAGATACTCAATGACATCCCTTTTTCAAGCTCCACCATAATATCAAGGAGGCTCAAGGATCTTCAGGAAAACGGGCTTGTGGAAAAAATCAGTGAATCTGGCCGTATTTCCTATAAGCTCACGGATCTGGGATCGAAACTAAGGGAGGCCCTTCATCCCCTCCTAATTCTAATGGATACTGACAACATGCAAAATACAGATATTCCATGACCGTTGCAACAGCCTGCCAGTTCTTTCCTTACATGCATGATAAGGATCTAAACTTTCTCTTTTTTATCAAAAAGCGATACTGAAACCGGAAAGAAAAGTTATTAAGCGCCTGAAATTGAGTAACCATGATAAAGGCAGTCGCTTTTGTCCCCAATACTCCGACGCTGATAGGCGATCTTGGCGTGGATCACGCAGAAACAATATCTGCCCTCAGATCGTTCGGAAAGGAAATATCTGGCAAGATAGATGCAGCTGTGATTATGACGCCGCATTTCCAGACATCCGGGTCCTTCGGGGTCGTGTCTGCGGCAATATTGAGGCAGATTTACGATTTCTATGGATTTCCGAGGGCTTTTTACGATGTAAAGTACGAACCGCCTGGCGATCCTGAACTTGCAGGACAGATAATGAATCTTGGAAAGGATCATGGTATCAGGATGATGCCGGTTGGCAACTGGGGGCTCGATCATGGTGCATGGTCTCCGCTTTTCCACATCTTCGAGGGTGCGCAAATGCCCGTGGTTCCATTGTCTATAAACCCGGATCAGGGTCCTGCCGCTCATGTTTTGCTGGGAAAAATGATGCGCTCTCCGCAGATAACGAAGAAGTTGTGCATACTTGCAACCGGGTCACTGATCCACCGACTAGACCTCTTCCAGACCGGGAGCGATGAAACGCCTCCTGGTGCACAGGAATACCTGAACCTCTGCATCTCATCCTTCAGGGAAGGCACCTGGGACAGGATATGGAATGCAGGCCAGGAACTTTTCCATGCCGCTTCACCTGAAGGCGACAACCTTCCTTTGAGGTTTATCGAAGGAGCTGTTGGAGAGAAGTTCAAGGCAAGGATACTTGCAAATGAGATAGAATTCAATGCAGCATCCCTTACAACTGTCGTCTTTGAGGAAGCATGACCTTTATGTGTTTTTTGGTAAAGAATTGGAATCA
>JAJYZI010000082.1 GCA_021800105.1 Thermoplasmata archaeon | reverse complement strand
CCGCCATGCATTGCACCAAACCCTGGATTTTCGTACTCCTTTATCTCCTTTGTTGCATCATCTATCAGCATTATAGAACTGCCAAATTCCAGTGGTGTTATGTAATTCTCCTCGTCGACGACTGCTATTAGTTTCATGATGGATCGATTGCATTAAGAGATATAAATATGATTTATTGGATAGAGCTACATTGATGCGAGGAAATCAATAATAACCCTTGAAGCTGACACCGTATTGTGGAACCTCTATTCCGCTTCCCTTTTCGACATGACCGATCTCTTTAACAGGCACCTTTCCCCTGAGAGTTGCAACCAGATCCCTCTTGCTGTCCTCGTCGGTCACAACTACAAAGCCGGTTCCCATGTTGAATGTTTCGTACATATCAGGGTAATCAAGGTTGCCAAGCTTCATTATCTGCTGAAACACATTCTGTGGTTCGACTGGACTGTCAATAATATACCGCATGTCCTTGACCCTTGATATATTTCGGATCCCACCGCCTGTTATGTTTACAAGCCCTTTCAGATTGACTATATTCAATAAATCTAGAATTTCACGCACATAGATTCTCGTCGGTTCCAGTAGCTCATCGGCCACTGTCTTGTTTTCACCTGGGAATTTGTCGTTGATATGAATGTCATTTGCAGCCAGGACCCGTCTGGCTGTGGTGAACCCGTTTGAGTGGATTCCGCTGCTTCCCAGTGAGAAAAGCAGGTCTCCTTCGGATATCTTCTCACCGCTGATAATCTGGCTCTTCTGTACAATGCCCACCGTTGTTCCTGATAGGTCAATATGCGAAACAATGTCGGGAACAATAGCGGTCTCGCCACCTACAATGGTAAGGCCGGCAATTTGGGCGCCAACATTAAGGCCAGTGCCAATCTGTTTGGCAGTTTCGCTGTCAGCATTACGAAGCTGGATATAATCAACCATTGCGATAGGTTCAGATCCGCTTGTTATCGCATCATTAGCGCACATCGCAATGCAGTCTATTCCAATCGTATCGTACCTGTTTGCTTCTTCTGCAACTAAAGTCTTGGTTCCCACATTATCAGTGTTGAAGGACAAAGCAAAGGTTCCAAGGTCGATTAAGGATGTGAAACCGCCAAATCCGCCAATGGTCCTGAAGTCTGTCCTTTTATACTTGAACTGGCGTATAAGTGAGCTAACAAATTCGCCCTGTGCTTTCCTGTCCAAAATCAAGTCGCCGGTTCCCATGGGAAGCTATCGCAAGACATTAGATATATTTTATGAGTGCAAAAGCAAATCAGGCAGAAGGCTCCAGTTTAAAGAACTTTGAACTTATATTAACATACAATTAAATAGTGATCAAAACATTTAGGTGCCGGTGATATACTTTGGTCAAAGTCGAGACGCTTGATTATAAGCCAAAACCAATAGATGAGAATTTTCTAGAGGACAAAGATAACTATCCAGTAACTGGCACGCACAACGGTCACGAAGTGAGAGCCGAAGGAAAGGTCAGAAAAGATGCTGCTGGAAATCCAAATCCAACCAAGAATGGGATACATGGAAGTAAAGTAGCTGTTGACTGGGAAGCTTGTATTGCAGATGGAGCATGCATGGACGTTTGCCCGGTAAGCCTGTTCGAGTGGGTTCTTAACGCTGGACAGTCAGGTACCGGAAACGATAAGAAGATTGACAAGGACAAGGTGCTTTATGCCAAATACAGGACTGACAAGTGCGACCCCGTGAGGGAAAGCGAGTGCATATTCTGTATGGCATGCGAAAGTGTTTGCCCGACCAGAGCGATAAAAATTACACCGTAATCTGGTACTAGATGCCCGATAAACCTTTCAGCAGATTTATCGGATTGAGCCGCGATTGGAATTTCCTATTGCGGAATTTTTCATATTTTTTCAACACGAATTCAACTATAATCGATGCTTTTTGCAGCAATAGATTTTTTTATTCATTTCTCCTTTGCTTGAAGGGGGTCTGTTCTTGATCCTGATTGACGATGTGGTTATGGGAATAGCTATTGCCACTTTGTTTATTGGAAGTTTCGAGGACATAAAAAGTAGAGAGGTTGACAGGTTCCTCTTTATCCCTCTTGTTCTTGTGGGCTCAATTGGAATGTTCTTCGAGCAGGCATCGCCATCTCTTGCTATACTCCCTGTTATCCTGTTCCCGGTTGTCCTTTTCTTCTCACTGTTTATTAAGTTTGTTCCATGGTTCTATGCTCTGGTCGGAATAGCAACTTTTGCTGTTTTCCTTTACATTTCCCCACCCGGATACTTTTTAGACCTCGCGGTGATCTTATTGATATATCTTCTTGGACTTGGAGAGAAATTTTTTGGCGCCGGAGATATCAAGGCTATGCTTGCCATCTGCACCGGTTTTGCTTCACCGTTTATTTATGATTTTGTAAAGCCAACTTTTGCGCAGTCAATTTTTCCATTTGATTTCGGTTTTCTGTTCACCGTATCGATTGTGTCAATGTTTTCAGTCTTTTACGTTCTTGTCATGAATATGCGGGGAGGTCAGCATGTAAACGCCGCCTCGTTCTTCTCATTCGGGTATGATGAGGATAAGCTGAAGAAGAACCCTGAAAGGTATTCGGTTCGCCAGTTCAAAGGGAGCCAAATTATGGTTTACAGGCTGCCGTTTATAGTGCCAATCTTTATAGGTTTCCTGATCGTATCTGCATTCGGCAACTGGTTTATACTGTAGGTGAAAGATGTCATCGTTACTCCTCAAAAATGCTCATCAGGTAGTTACAGCCAAGGATCCGGGGAAGCCTCTTTCAGGTAAGGAACAGTCAAACCTTTCGATTACGAACGATGAGTCAATCCTTGTTAGGGATGGCATGATTCGGGAGATTGGAGACAGTTCTCTTTCAGCTGACAGGGTAATAGACTGCCGCGATTATGTCATTCTCCCCGGGCTAGTTGATGCTCATACGCATATTGTATATACAGGGAGCAGGTATGAGGAATTTTACCAGAGAATTTCAGGCAGCACATACCTAGAAATTCTGGAAGCTGGAAACGGAATAAGGAGAACGATCCGGGAGACTGAGGCTGCGGCTCGGGAGCAGATATTTGCCGAATCGTCCCGAAGGGTTGAGAATGCTATATCTAGAGGGACGACAACAATGGAGATAAAGACTGGCTATTCTAGTTCAGTCGATGGCGAATCAAAAATGATTGACGTCATGGACATGATAGGATCATCTTACAGGATAAACGTTGTCAAGACGCTGCTTCCGTTGCATGCAATATCTATGGGCTCTGATGAGAAGGAGCATCTTTCATATGTTATAAAGGAGGTTCTGCCACACACTCTTGAAAGAGTTGATTTCGTCGATTCTTTCTGCGACTCCGGAGCTTTCTCTCCGCAAAGCACTGAATCCTTTTTCGCCGCAGTCGGTAATAAGGGCAAGAGGCTTCATGCGGATGAGATCAATAATATAGGTTGCCTATCCCTGGCACGCAGGTTCAACCTCAAGTCAGCAGATCACTTGCTGAAAACCGACGATAGTGGGATCGACATGCTGCTCTCTTCGGGAACAATTGCAAATTTTCTTCCTATTACCGCGTTCTCTCTGGGAGAGAAATATCCTGATGTCAACCGCTACATAAGGAAGAACGTACCCGTGGCAATTTCCTCTGACTCATCTCCCCTGACAAGGAACCAGGACATGATCTTCGCTCTATATCTTTCATTGAGATTCTATCATCTTCGTGCTGAAGAGGCATTTAATGCAGTTACTATAAATGCGGCTCATTCACTCGGCATTGCAGATCGGACCGGTACCCTGGAGCTGGGGAAAAGAGCGGATATAGTGATAGCAGATGTATCAGATTTTAGAGAGATTCCATATGAATATTCTTCTCAGCCGATTCAGACGGTTATTTCAGGTGGAAAGATAGTATTCGACAGAGATAGCACAAGGTTATAACTCGGTCAGCAATACCCTCTTTTCAATGAAGCTGCAAACTGATACTATCATAGGGAAGCTCAGGCAGATAGGCGCCAAGAAGGTCATGATCCAGGTACCTGACGGTCTCAAACCGGCAGTGTTTGATCTATTCAATGCACTTTCAAAGGAGTTTGGCATTATCATTTCGAGCGACCCATTCTTTGGCGCGTGCGATGTCGGTGATTCTGTGTTATACAAGGATGTGGACTGCATCCTGCAACTTGGTCACTCGGAGATACCGAACATTAATTATCCAAAACCCGTCGTATTTGTGGAATACAAGGAGGAGAAGATTCCTGAGATAC
>JAJYZI010000027.1 GCA_021800105.1 Thermoplasmata archaeon | reverse complement strand
TCCCGACCGGTCCATTTAATTTATTAATCGAATACCTTTTATGCTAACACTCGTTATGTTCTTATGACCATGCAGCCAAAGTACCAGGACCTGCTTCTTGACGAGGATGTGCGAAGATGGTTTGAGAATCTCAGGGCAAAATCAGTTCTCACTGCAACAGTGGCATTGAGAAATCTGGGCCACTATTGCGAACTTACTCAGACCAACCCAAAAGAGATCCTGAAAAAGGCGCAGGCATATGAGAAGGATTTCCGATATGAGTTCACTGATTTTGTCAGGAAGATGGAGAAAGAGGGCAAGGCAGGATCGTACATAGCGAGATTCAAGAAGGTAATTTTATCATGGCTGAAGTTTAACGGTATCAGTTTGCAGTTAACTGTTAACATATCCGGGGAAAACGAAACACCCACGATTGTTAACGAAAGAGTACCGAGCAAAGAGGAGCTTGCCAGAATCCTCAGAAAAGCAACCTCCAGAGGCAGGGTTGCAATAGCAATTATGGCATTCTCAGGCTTACGGCCGGAATCCCTGGGAGATTATGAGGGCACAGACGGCCTCAGGCTTGGAGACATCAAGGACCTGAGGATATCGGAGGAAATACAGTTTGACAAGACGCCTGCTATGATCGTTGTTAGGAACAAGCTGAGCAAGGCAAGACACCAGTATTTCTCGTTCATTGGAGAGGAAGGAACCACTTATATCAGGGAATATCTGGAAGAGAGGAGAAAGCAGGGTGAGGAGCTGACGTATGAATCACCGTTACTGCAATTCGACGTCCGCGGAGTGAAGAAGAACGCTTTCCTGAGAACAACACTGGTAACCAGGGACATAAGGGAAGCCATAGAGCAGGCAGGCCTGAAAATGAGGCCCTATGTCCTAAGAGCTTACTTTTCAACAGCCCTTGATATCGCAGAAGCAAAAGGCCTAATATCCCATCCCTGGAGGCAGTTCATCATGGGCCACAAGGGAGATATCGAAGCGAGATACAGCACTAACAAGAGATTGCCTCCAGACGTGATAGAAGAGATGAGAGAAGCCTATAGAATGAGCACCAAGTTCCTGGAAACAAGATACAGCGAACTTGAGGAAGATAAGGCAAGAATGTACCTGCAGCAGCAGCTCCTATCGGCGGTGGGCTACAAACCAGAGGAAATTGACAAAATGGACCTAACAGAGATAAGCAACGATGATTTCCAGAAGCTCCTCAGGGACAAGGTTGCAGGCGCAATGGCAAGCAACGGGTCGAAGCAGAGGCTAGTTCCCATGAACGAGATTGAGAAGCTCCTTGGCGAAGGATACGAGTTCCAGGCAGTTCTGCCAAACGGAAAGGCTATAATGAAAATGCCGTTCTAACCATTTGTATTGGTAAAAGATTCACTTTCAGAGCTCTACCCCATTGAGTTCATTCTTATATGCAAAAAATGCGAGCTTATTGCTAACACAATCCGAGAGCAAAGCCTCGAACCCAGAACATCGGACCTATACTGGATTTTCAATGGGAAGATGAGCCACCGGACGGTGGACAAGCACGTCAAAGAACTTGTAGCTCAGGGATACCTGAGAAGATTTGTTGGCAATTACTCCGGCGAGATCAGTTTTCTGCTTCTGCCTGATCAAATATACATAGATATGATGAAGAAGACCCCAGATCTCAAATGGACGATCATACGAAACTCCTCTATGTTTGTCTCAGACTGCAAGATTCTTTACGAAAATTGGCATGAAATCCTAAAATTTGAGTGTCCCAACTGCCATAAAGAAATAGTCACACCTTCATATGAAGCGATTCCACAAGACGAGAAAAAGCACAAGGATAGACGGTTAAAGGGCAGGATCACTTGGAAATGCAACTCGTGCGATTTTAGCCATATTTCGCCAATCAGAACGCTTTAGATGTTCACCTTCTGAAGTATCTAAAACGATACAATACCCGGCATTCCATTATTAGATCATGCAGGAAAGTCAGCTAGGCAAGAGAGTCTCTATCCTGGAACTCAAAAGGAATTTCGTAGGAAAGTTTCCTTCACATCAATTATCAAAGATACTCTCTGCAGAGCCGGACAGCCTTACAGTGGAAGAACTCCTGGCTAAGGCCCAGACGTGGCTGGCTTTCTTCAAAGGAGATGATGATACTGAGTAGGAAACAGAGAGTTGTTGTAAGCAAGAACGAGCCGGATTATGGCGAAAGTGTGCCGCAAGAGATCGTGCATTACGAAATTGCCCCGCAGAAGAAAGGCACCATAGAGAGATTGCAGGAAACAGTTATCGATAACACGGTTAACCTTTACGAGATTGAAGATCGCAGGCAGATAGCAGCCATACGAGAGTTCATGGAGCGGAATACCGACATCAGCTACGTTGAATATGAGTCCAATCCGGTGCTCAGAATGGATCTCGTAATAACGAGACGTGGTCTGATCTTCAAGAGGGAAGAGGCATCCATATCAGCGACACTGACACCAAACAGGAGATTCAGGGCCCAAAGGTGAGCTATGGAGCTTGAAGAGAAAGCGGGCCTTATATGCGTGATATGGGAAATATTTCTGATACTGTCGGCTAGCTTCATGCCACCGGTCTGGCATGCTTTCCTCTGGCTTCTGGCATCAGGAAATATCTTTTTGGAAATTATAGGAGGAATAGGCATAGCAATGGCACTCATAGGATTCCTGATAATCCTCTACTACGTTATTTCTTACATTGTCCTTGCATTGGTCATCCTTTTCACTTTCGGAGCACCAGCTTTTGCACTTTATTTTTTCCTTGGGCTGGACTATTCCATCGTCCTTGCATTGGTAATCGCTGTGGCCGTCGTCCTGTATCTCATAGAGACGAGAACTGTGAAAATAGAACGCCACACAGTCACTGTGGGCTTGAACAGGCGATATGTAATTAAAAGGTAGGGAAAAATGGATAAATATTTGAAAAGCCCAAGTCAAATTATGCGAGAAATGGGCTTTTCTGAACTTATCAATGCACGGAAGGTCCTATCCAGACCCATAATCGAATTGCCCATAAGAAATGAAGAAAGGCTATTTTATCATCCAGAGAAAAGGCTCAAGAGATTCGCAGGTAGAACTGCTATTGCTTATGCCATTATACCGGACAGTGAGAGAGGGAAGTTCAGGAGAGAAGAATGCTCTCCAAAGGCAACATCCCTCAGAGATTATGTGATTCATAAGGGAAACAGGAACGTTTCCATCACGGGGGTGTCAGGACAGGGCAAGAGCTATCTGACCACGCACCTGATATCAATATTCAGCGACAAGGAGACGATCATATTCTCATTCAAGCCCAATGATCATGAACTGCATCTTGGAATTCCTGTTATTGACGCAAAGGAGTGTTTGCCAAATCCCTTCAGGGACGTGAATGCATTTTCAGAGGCTTATATGACAGCTTTCTTTGGAGAGAAGACCTCATCAGGCATACAGCTGCAGCAGACTCCTGGATTTCTGCAGGAGATCGCATCCGAGAGCGACACCTGGAAAGACTTCATGAAAAGGCTATCTGAGAGGAAGAAGACTGCGTCAAAGAATCAGGTCGAGGCCCTGAATGCCATAGAGCAGAACGTGAAGAGCCTCGTCATCGAGGACATGGGCAGCGTCACTCTAGACAATAGGAGCATTGTTTTTGACTTCTCTTCACTTCCGACAAAGCAAGCCCAGAATTTCTATGCGGAACTGATGCTGAGGCAGATATACAGGGAAATGGAGGAGCACAAGAGGGAAGACGTTCTTATACTCATAGACGAAGCTCACAGACTCACCAAGTCATATCATACAATCCTTGATGTCATGTCCAGGGAGATAAGGGACAAGGGAATGCTTTGGATTATTACGCAAAATCTCATCGACATACTGCCTGAAATGAGGGCAAACTTCGGTACAAAATTCACATTCAAGCTTGGAGATGCCGACCTTAACCTTCTATCATACAATCCGCTGATGAGATTTGCCGTTGAGATACTGCAACCAAGGCAATTTATTGATGTAGAGTTCCCGGAAGGCTCATCATTTTCGCCGGTATTCACATACGTTTCGAATGGCTTGGAGCACAAGGAGACACGTAAGGTCGCGGCGGAGGTATTGGAGCCAAAGAGGGAAGTGGGAGTCGGAGGGAGAGGGGAGATCATCGACTTCAGGAGGGAGACCCTGGAAATACTCAGCGAGAAGATGTCCTATGCAACAGAAATGGGAAAGATAATCGCAGAGAAGTATGGCATCACGAAGGATCAGGCCAAGCTCAAGTTGAAATCTACTCTTGAGGAATTAAAGAACAACAATGAAGTGGGCAGGGTAAAGTATCTCAGGGATGGAAAGCCAATAGTGATGTATTATTCCAGGAATCCGAACCTGTCGAATCTGCACACAGGAATGCAGAGCCAGGTAGCTGGAATCCTGAATGATCTCGGTGTATCCATCAATAGAATATCTACCACGGGAGAAAGAAGTGCATTTGACATTGAGACTGATTTCTTCATGGTCGAGATTGAGACTGGTCTGAAGCACAGTATGGAAGACCTGAAGGACAGGATAAAGAGCACAAACCTTAGAGTGATCATTATTGTGCCAAACAAGGAACTAATGGGTAGATATATAGGATTAGGAGAGAACGTAGTTGTTGCTACCATTGACTCCTTCAAGGTCCTTCTTGAAGAGCCTCAAAAGAATAGAGGCTCATAAATGAAGTAAGAAAAGGATAGCCAGGACTATAACGAATGTGATACCTGCTTTGACTAGGCTCTTGAAAATAACGAATAGGATGAAGAACACACTCAGTGCTCCTCCAATCGATGCTTCAATCGGTGAGATCGGAACTGCCACATGGGTTGCGCGCAATATTTAAACCTGAACTTGCATGAGAACAAACAATGAAGTGGAAGCTGACATCCATTCTTGTGATTGCTGTCGTAGCATTCATATTCTTGGTTCCTGTAGTTCCCGCTGTTGGATTATTACCTGGCGTTGCCCAAATCCAGAACCATCCAGTCTATTTTCACTATTACAAGTCGATAAGCGGTGTATTCACTCCATTCGGGACAAGCTTCTATGGGAAATACTACTTCCATCCGTTTCCGTTTTGGGGTACTTATGCTTAACAGTGATTATGGGCAATAGACCGGCAACCCCTATATTTTCAATTTTTGAAAACGTTAACCGCTAACCGTTATTCCAAGTGGGTTAACCATAAACTTATAGCTCTTTCCTTCCAAGCTCTATCAATGATCATATCCATCGCCAACCAGAAAGGAGGTTGCGGGAAGACAACCACTGCGGCTAATCTGGGAGCATCGCTAGCGAAGAAACATAGAGTACTTCTGATTGACATAGACCCACAAGGGAATCTGACTACTCATTTTGGCATCAACAAAGCAGACCAGAAGCACACAATATACGATGTAATGCTCAACGGCAGGATTGAGGAGGCAATCGTCCGAAAGGACGGAATTGATATTGTACCAAGCACCATCGACCTCGCAGGTGCAGAGGTGGAGCTCACCGGGAAGATTGGTCGTGAGTACATCCTGGATAATGAGCTCAAGAGAATAGCCAGGAAATATGACTTCATAATCATAGATACACCGCCCAGCCTTGGAATATTCACCATAAACTCGCTTGTTGCATCCGATTACGTTCTTATACCTGTGCAGGCCGAGTTCTTCGCATTGGAAGGTTTGACGCAGCTCATGAGGGTCGTAGAACTCGTGAATTCAAGGCTCTCAAGGAATCTGAAACTGCTTGGAATGGTCATGACCATGTTCAATTCCAGAACAAGATCCTCTAGGGAAGTCCTAGAGGATGTCAGGAAGCACTACTCAAAGAACCTGCTCAAGACGGTTATACCTAGAAATGTCACCATAACAGATTCAACAATGGCAGGTTCTCCTGTTGTTAAATACAGGAAAAATGCTCCTGCTTCCAAGTCTTATGTTGCACTTACAAAGGAAATCGAGAAAATTTTGAAGGTGAAATAATGTCTGATATCAAGAAAAGAGGCTTGGATAGCTTAATATCACAGAACACTAACTCTGAAGTCGGGATAAATAGGCAAGAGGAGAGATTCACGAAGACAGTAGGCTTCAAGGTAACCGAGAAGCAATACGAGACCTATAAGAGATATTCGAAATACTTTGGTTCAGACGACCTGATAAAGAAATGGCGTTCAGACCTTGATAGGATAGAACACGAGAAAGGCAAGGACTTGGAAAGCGTTGAAACAGAAATCAGGAAACGGTTAACCAAGTGATGGTTAACTGGTAACGTAAAGTTATAAAACGTTGGAAGGATAACATAGTAAGGGTATTTATACCACTGACATTAGAGGGAGCAGAATGGCATTCTACGGTAGATTTACGCGATGGGTTCCGTTAATAATAGTGGCAGTTGTTGACTTCTTTGTCCTCTTTTCAGTCCTCTATTTTGTACCCAGTTCATCTCCTTATTACACACCACTTTACTACATCGTATGGGCGCTGACCTTCGCTGCTGTGGTCCTTACTGGCCAATCCATCAGATTTAAGACAGGCTTTGGAAGAAGAGTTGTTTACAGGTCCAAGTCTAACTTCATTTATAGTAACATAGTGGATGATTCTGACACTGACAGTTATAAGCAGAAGCTGAAGGAAGCATCTGACCTCTACCTTCAAGGGAAAATAAACTCCGATGAGGAATTCTTCGCAGTAATAGGCGATCATACGCCAAAGGAAGACCGTATTTTCAGAGCCCTTAAAGAAGCTAGAGAAAACATTGGAAAAGTTGGCAGGTGATAATTGTGCGAGAGCTCTATGCAGGCACATACAGATATGATATATGTGACCTTATTATGCAGATAATGGATCCAATAAAGAATGTCAGGATTGGTATAACAAGCACAACTCTTGCCACCTTGAAAAAAATCGCAGAGTCGCTGGAAAGTGGAACTATTCTCCTTTACCTTACTGTTTTCCCAATGTTGATGGTAGGGGAAGTTTTGTCCCTCTGATGATCCTTTTCATCTTCCCGGGGTTTGCCTTCATCTTCACCAGTGTGTTTTCTGCCGTGCTGTATAGTTCATCATAACTTTTCGGACAGAAATTTGGAAGTTCCTGATACTTCAGTGCATTCCATACAAATTCATCGGGATTAAGTTCAGGAGAATATGCAGGGATGCGCCTTGTTATGAGCCGATCATTATGAACGCCGAGATATTCCTTCACCTTATTGCTCCTGTGTATCATGATGTTATCCCAGAATATGTAGAGAAAGCCATTGATCTCCGAGAGAAGCTGGTCAAGAAACATTATGATGTGATTTTCATTCATGCTTTCCTTCGCAATCATGAAATAAAGATCACCATCCTCAGTAACAGCAGAGGATATGGATATCCTGTCACGTTTCTCCCTCACCTCAATGACAGGCCTCTTTCCCCTGGGAGACCATGTTCTCCTCCTGTTTGGAGATGATTGCATGCCGGATTCGTCCTGAAAAAGTATTGTGGCATTGTGATCATGAGCTTCATTCACATACTGAGGATATTCCTTTTCTAGCCATTCCTTCACGTATTCGGGATTCTTCTCAACTGCCCTCGCCATGGGAATCTGTGAGGAATATCCCATGGTGTCCAGGATCTGCCATATATAGGTGGTGTTGTAGTGTACTCCGAATTCCTTCTCAATGACCTCGGCGATTCTCTTCAGCGTCCACACCTCGGTGGGATAGCCACATGCAGTGGCTCCATCATCGATTATCTTCTTCAGTTTCTCCTTCTGTTTCTCCGAAAGCCTGGATGTTGCACCCTTCTGTTTCATTCTCTTCCAGTCAATTTCTCTTTCCTTCCTCAATCTCCAGTTGTACACTGTTCTCCTGTCAACCTGAAGCTTCTCCGCTATCACAGAGTTCTTCAGTCCCTTTTCAATCATCTCATAACCCTGCTTTCTCTTAAATTCCTCGGCAACGATCTTTTCATGCTTCCCGGAGTCAGTGTTTTTAACCATTGTATAAGGATCGCAATGCAGTATTTACATGTTACTATAAATAATATAACATATTAGGAATAAATCAACCTAAAGAGCAGTAATGTCTAAAATGTTAAGCCGGAGAGAATACATTGTCATTTCCGCTTCCGTTGCAGTATTAGGTCTAGTGGCTTTGACTGTTGGTCTTTACTACTTGTTTAGGTATGTGAACTCTAATTCATTGGCAAACACTGTGTTCTATGCTGCTATATGGGTTATCGGAGTACTGGTGCTTCTAAGAAGATACTCAAAGCGTAGAGCTTTGAAAAGTAATAGTTCGTAACCCCTCTGTCACTAAACTTGTAATTTTAGTAACGCCACTAAACACTGGACTTTAATAACGTATGCGTCCCTGAATTCTATGACATAAATGACACTCGCTTTCGCCTACGTTCGGGCAAGCACACAGGAGGAAGTGAAGCAGGGCTCAAACGAGCGGCAGAAGGACATAATCAGGCAGTACGCCCAATCCAGAGGATATGAACTGCAATTCTTCGAAGACCGGGCGAAGTCCGGGAAGAACACCCAGAGACCCGACTTCGAGAGGATGCTGAAATCCCTTGATGCCAAGCCGAAGGTGGTTATTGTGGCAAAGATAGACAGGTTTGCCCGTTCCCTGTCAGATCTGCTGAGAATGCTTGAATACCTGGACCAGAAGGGCATAGGATTCATCAGCGTCAATGACCCCGGTATAGATACCACCACCCCCAACGGAAGGCTCCTGCTGCAGATTCTGGGCGCATTTGCTGAATTTGAGAGGAATATGATAAACTCTAGGACAAGGACAGGAAGGGAAAATGCCCTGAACAGAGGAGTCAAATTCGGTAGACCTGCACTGAAAACGAGAAATGGGGGCTTCATAGACAGGAGGAAAGTTATCGAATTGAAGGAAAAAGGTCTGTCCGCCAGAGCCATAGCGAAGTCCATGGAATGCTCCATCACCCCTGTGCTCAGGATTCTGAGGGAAAACAGGTTACCCATAGGATGAGTGTGTGTGTCTCCGAACGCGTCAGGCTCTTTCTTATATATTATATATAACTGATACAATGAACATAACATACCAGAAAAATGGAATTCTTCTTAATTTTTGAAGAGCATCCGATCACCGCAAAGGTCCACGCGTTTTTTAACACACTCATTCCGGTGACTGAAGTCACCATTTTCCCACACACATCTGTTCGACTCGTTCGATAGCGTTAATAACCTTCCCATTGAAGAATTAATGCAGGTGCGGGAGATGGATACAAAGAATCCCAAATCGTATATGGCTGCAAAGCTCAGTGCAAGGGCTGTGGAAACGAGCAACATGAAGAATGCACAGGTCTTCAACATAAGCTACACGCCGGGAGAGATACTCATAAGGTCTGAGCTGGAAAGAGTTACAGACGATCTGGCTGATTATGTCAATCTGGGTCTACCAAGGCACATCATCATCTATGGTTCCAAGGGATCGGGGAAGACGCTCAGCGCCCTCATCATGGCAAAGGCCCTCAGGGACACGAAATCCGTCCCGTACTTCTATGTTAACGTGAGGGAGAATCCGACGTCCATCAAAATCTATCGAAACATTGCCCATTTGTTTGGCAAGGGGCACGAGGTGGAGGAGGTGAAGAACAGATGCGATGAGATGCTCTCCAGCAGGTCTCTCGTAGTATTGGACGAGGTTGATTTCCTGCAGGATTACGATATCCTGTACCACATAACGAGGCACACTAAAGCCAATCTAATCCTGCTGACGCAGAAGGTCTACTGGTACAAGAACATGAACGATGAGAGCGTAAAGAGCTCACTGCAGCCTGATCATATCGTATTCCATGAATACAGCACGGAGGAGATTCGTGAGATATTGAGGATGAGGGCAAAGGAGGGCCTGAATGAATATGACAAAGAGTCTCTGGGCCTATTGTCTGCACTGCTTGTGAGGGACTACAGGAGTGACGCAAGGATCGGAATAAAGGCCCTGGAAATTCTTGGCAGAAGCAATAGATGGGATGAGGACTCGATCAAGACAGCACTGAAGCAGGCTTACGTGGAGGTGGAAGGCGAAACGCTCAAGAACCTTGGAGACCGGGACCTGCTGATACTTGCATCACTGATCAAGAATCAGGATACCAACAGGGCATATTCCGAAGTTTCTACATCCAGTCATTTGCTGCTCAGGGGAGTGAGCAAGTCAACGTTCTTCCAGAGCGTCAACTATTTGCAGAACCTTGGCCTTATCACACTGATCAAGAAGAAGATAGGCAGATATTACACAATGGAGTCACAAATATTATTATCGGATGAGTCTATTGTATCTGGAGAGTTAAGAAAGAGGTTATAAAATGGCCAGAAACGAAGATGAGTTTTACCAAGATTTAAAAAATATTTTTATTGGTGCGAAAGTGGAGGGTAATTCTGGCTTTGTAAATCTAATGAAAATTAAGTCAACATACTTTGAAAAGATTCTCAAATCGTTGAAATCTCACATCGACACGGAAACAGCAGAATCCCCAGAATTTAAAGGAGAGCTGTTCACTAGGCTCCATACATTCTTCAAAACTTATTTTTCAGAGTCAGGGAGTATATATTTCAGTTATACGCCTTTAAGATCAAAGGTCTATGAAAAAATATATACCAATAATCAGGACGTGATCCTTTTTTGGAAAACCAACATGCTTTATTATGTTAAAACTGACAATCTATACAAGACTTTATCAGTTAGTTGCGAGATCGAAGGTTCGGAATATATAATCAAATTTGATGCTACTCAGATAGAGGGAAAGAGATCTAACGAGAAAAGGGTGCTAATCTTTGAGCTTGAGAGCATAAATGATAAAGCCATAACGTTCAAACCACAATATTCAGAACATGGAAAAGAAACAAAGATATCTGAGATTTTAGAAGAATTGCATATAAAACATATAAATATAACAGAAGAACGACTGGATGAATTATTTAAGACGTTTAAGAAACAGACAGAGGTTGATTACTTCATCAATAAAGATGCAAAGGCATTCTTGAGAGAGCAATTCGATTTGTGGTTAAAAAATTACATTTTTGATGATGAGAGCGATTATTCGGAAAAGAGACTTAAACAGTTAAAAATTCTAAAAAATATTGCTTACAAAGTTATTGATTTTGTCGCTCAATTTGAGGATGAACTGGTAAAAATATGGAATAAATCTAAATTCATTCTAAACTCGAACTATGTAGTAACCATGGACCGGATTGCGCAGAAAGAAGGTGGCGGCCAACTCCTTCGAGAAATAATAGATCATGCTAATTTTTCTGAACAGGTTAAAGAATGGGTAGATTTAGGAATAGTCGAAAATAATTTTGAAAAGTATTCGATTATAGTTGAGGAAGGTTCTTCAATCAGTATAAACAGCAAGTACGAAACCCTTCCTATAGATACCAAATATTTTAAAGACATGGAGCTAAAGATAATACAGTTATTTTCTAATTTAGACGCAGAGCTTGATGGCTACTTAATACATGGAGAAAATTATCAGGTTCTTAGGACAATCTTTCCCAAATGGAAGGAAAGAGTTGAATTGATCTATTTGGATCCCCCATTTAATACAGGTAACGATTTTATCTTCCTCGATAACTATCAAGTATCTTCTTGGCTGACAATGATCAAAAATAGACTTGACATTTTATATCCTTTCCTGAATCCACAAGGCAATCTATATCTACACCTTGACCACATATCAGAGCATTATGCGAGAATCTTATTGGACAATACTTTCGGAGTGGATAACTTCAGAGCCAAGATAACATGGAATACGGGTGAAAATATTTCTGGATTTAAGTCTCAGGCATTGAACTGGATCCGCCAAGCTGACTTTATACACTATTATGTAAAAGGACCATCTCCCGTCTTTCATAAGGCATATGAACTGCTAAATCGAGAAGATGCCAACATAGGTTGGCTGGATGTCATTGGCGATAATAAAAAGTCACTTTACATAGAAAAATGGAACAAAGGAAGTTTTATTCGTGAGAGTGTTAAGTATAAAGTTAAAGCCAAAGGTACCGTCTGGAACGACATCTATTCTTTCCAGTATAGCGAACCCAGGATCACAGAGAGTTTATCGTTTGCTAGTAACCAGAAACCGGAGAATTTGCTTAGACGGATTATTCAAACATCATCAAACCCACAAAATTTAGTGTTAGATTGCTTTCTTGGAAGTGGTACTACTACCAGCGTAGCTCAGAAGCTTTCGAGAAAGTGGATAGGAATTGAAATGGGAGACTACTTCAACGAAACCTACTTAGACGTGGTAAAAATAAGTAAGACAAAGGTTGAAGAGGACACGGAAAACAATGAAGAGTTGATAGAACAAAATAATCCATCTATCATAAAAGTAATTTCTGAAACAAAGAATGAAATGACCGTAATCATGAAAAAAATTGGGGCACTCGGAAGAATGAAAATCGTATTGCGTGGAGATAAAGAGTTCAGAGCTATCCATAGCCCTGTTGTTAGGCGGCCACATCTAAGCAAAGATGTAAATTGGAATGGGGGGGGTTTCTTCAAGTACTACGAGGTGGAGCAATATGAGCAGACACTAAAAAACACCCATTACAGTGATTCTGAGCCCTTTCTTAATTTGAATAGTGATGATGTCTACAATCAATATGTTTTCCTAAAAGATAGGAAAATGCTCGACAGAATGGGAGTAGATTATACAAATAATAAAATCAAGATAAATTACGATGAGATTTATCCTAATATAGACCTTGCAGAGACCTTATCTAATATTAAGGGAAAGTTCATCAAGAGAGTAGAAAAGGACGCGGTTATCTTTGAGGACGATGAAAAAGTGAACTTCTCAGAAATAGATTTCCAAACAATAAAGCCCCTGATTTGGTGGTAGAATGGCTAACAATGAAAAAATACGACCAGTTTACCAACGACTCATAGCAGACATTACATTTGAGGCTCTACCAGATTCGTGGGATTTCAAATTTGAAAGGTTCTCCAATAAGAAATTTCTGTATGATTATCAAAAGGAAGCTTTGAAGTCGGGGTTGAAGTTCCTATACCATTACTATGTTAATCTGCTACACTATCCGAAGTCTGACTATGACAATAGCGTCTTAGACGGCAAAAAGTCACTCTTTAACTCAATCAAAGCACACGTTAAACAAGCAGATGCATTAGGTATTTCAGCTAGAAATGGCAATATTTTCAAAATTGCAAATAGGTTCTATGAATCAGAAGATGAAGGAATACCGTTCTTCAACTTCACGAATAGAATTGGTTTCTGGATGGCAACTGGCAGCGGGAAAAGCCTTGTGATAGTCAAACTAATAGAAATTTTGCACGAACTTAAAAAAAGAGGATCAATTCCCGATGAAGACATCTTGTTTCTCACATATCGGGAAGACTTAATAGATCAAATTAAAGCCCATATCGATGAGTTCAATTCATTTTCACCATTAAAGATAAGATATTGGGATTTAAAGGAATACGACAGCGTCAAGCATAACTTACTTTTTAGCAAGGATGACGTAAACGTATTTATCTACCGCTCCGATTTAATATCTGATACCTCTAGTGAAAAACTCCTGTCATTTGAGGATATAGAGAACAATGGTAAATGGTACATTATCCTAGATGAAGCGCATAAGGGCAATAAGGAAGACTCCAAAAGACAGATTTTCTACTCAATTCTCTCCCGCAACGGATTTCTATTCAATTTCTCTGCTACTTTTACTGATGCATGGGATTTGATAACAACAGTATTTAACCTGAATCTTGAGGCTTTTACAGAGAGAGGATATGGAAAGAATGTTTACGTTTCGCAACAGAGCATGGAGGCCTTTGAAAGAGGAAATGATAACACAGATTTTGAGGAAAGAAAAATTGTTGTACTGAAGACTCTGATCACCCTAGCAATGGTTAAGAAAGCTTACCAAGAATTATCCCGCACTTCTGATAATCTTTATCATAACCCGCTGCTGGTACTTTACGGAAACACCACGAGCATAGAAAATTCAGATCTTCAAATATTCTTTGAAACATTGGGAGAAATAGCACTTAACAAGATCGACACTAGTTTATTTGAGGAGGTTAAGAGTTCTATAGCAGATGAATTCAAGAATCAGCCGAATTATGTGTTCGGCAATAGAAAACTTACATTGGGGAACACTGATTTTTCAAATCTAACCTTTGATGATGTTTTAAAATTCGTATACAATGCTGACAGCACCGGAAAAATAGAGGTCGTTAAGACACAGGTGAACAAGGAAGAACTTGCATTCAAACTTAAGACATCAGATAGGTATTTTGCCTCAATAAAGATAGGCGATATAACAAAATGGCTGAAGGACACCCTGTCAGACTACGAGGTGAGTGAAAATCCCATGGAAGACAGCTTTTTTGGCAGTCTTAACAGTATTGGCAGTTCTATTAACATACTTATGGGTTCCAGGGCTTTCTATGAAGGGTGGGACTCCAACAGGCCAAACGTAATGGTTTTCGTAAATATAGGAAGTGGAGATGCAAAAAAATATGTTCTCCAATCCTTAGGCAGAGGAGTAAGGATAGAGCCGCTTAAGGATAAACGCCAAAGACTTGAAACCTTATCAAATAATGGAGATGTCGAAGCAAAGCAAATATTCTCTCTTATACAGGAAAAGAAGAATGAAAGCTCAATATCGCTTATGGAAACGTTATTTGTTTTTGGAACGAACCAACAAAACTTAAGAGAAATAATGGAAAGTATAAAATTTGAGCGAGAAAAGGCTGGTGAACTTATAGATGTCAGGAAGAGCAACTTTGACTTCAATCCAACACTTCTCTTGCCAGTCTACGTTGAAAAGAAAGAAGTTCAGTTAAAGGAGCTGCCAAAATTCCGAGGCAATTTCAAGCTTTTGGAGAATTATGTTAACTGGATCGAAGATGATAGAGTGATCTATGCGCTCTATTCTGATAGAGCGTCGCCTGCCACTTTAGGTCGATTACATGATTATCTAGATGAGGCCAATTTTGTAAATAATGATTTGAACAATGCCCATAAACAATTATCGAACCTCATAGACCATCTTAATACTTCCATGAGGGAAATGGACAAATTTAAGGAGCTTGAAGATGAGATCATTCATTTTAAAGAAATCGGTGTGGAAATGGTCTCTGACGAGAAGAAGAAAGAGTTGACAGAAAAATTAGAAGAGGTAAGAAGCTTTAAAAATCCAGAAATAATAGAGAAAGAACTAAAAAGGAAGCTTGAATCTAATGAAATAGACATAGATGGATATACTTCTCAGATAAAAAAGTTAACAAAAACCGAGAAGAGATTATTGTTTGACTACGATGAAAGCAAAATAGAGTTAATCAATCTGGCACATCACTACTACTTACCAATAATCTTGTCAGCCTCTGATAAGGCTGATTTCATAAACCATATAATAAAGGTTAATAGTGAGAAGGAATTTGTGCATGATCTAGACACATTCATCTCCAGTGATGAAGCAAAGGTTCTTAAAATAGACTGGTGGGTTTTCTCTAAGATCGATGAGAGTTTGGACAGAATCGGTGTTCCTTACTACGACGCATACAAGAACAAGATGAGAGACTACTCTCCAGACTTCATATTCTGGCTCAAAAAAGGAAGTGAATATAGAATAGTGTTTGTAGACCCTAAAAGCACTAAATATACAGATTATCAACAAAAAGCAGATTATTTTAGTAAACTGTTTGAAGATAATGGTTCTCAGAAGGTGTTTACATTCGGCGATTTTTCTATAAAAGTTTACCTGTTCATGAAGACAGACAATTTGAGTGTGGTGGGTGAGGGTTACAGAAAGTACTGGATTGATAAGGTTAGTCAGATTTTTTCAGTTTTATAAATTTATATAGAAACTTACCGCTTAGTCTCAAATTCACCCCGACTTTCAGCCACCCCTCTTTGAGCCTTCGCCAATTACTATGTGCCCTTCGCTCGCCTGCACGCCGAGCACAGGACCCCATGCTTCGACTACAATCAAAATTCACCCCTAACCCCTCTTTTGATTTACGGCTCGCACTCTTCTTTGAAGAGCCCCTCCTTCGTTACGCTCATCCGGGGTGGTGTCCTGTGCTCGCCGCTCGTGGTGTCTGTGTGGTGCTACACACCTTCGCTTCGCTTGGTGTTCCACACCACCCACCGCTAACGCTTACACCACTCGGTCTTGTTGCGCAAGACTTCCGGCTCGCTTCGGGCACATTATTCTCTCCTGCGGAGTGCAATTTGAGGGGGATAGGGGAGGGGAATTCTTGACCGCACAATAACGCTACGCTTAGTGCGGAATTACAGGGATAAGAGGGGTTCTCGTGCCGTGCTGATCTTCAACTTTCAAGGGACAATAACTACACGGCACTACGACCATACCTTTGACAAAAGAATTGGGAAGAAAATGTGAAGTTATCTTTTCATTTTGTATAAAATGAGTTCTGATATTTCACATATTGTCAAACACATGGTTAAGTACTGTTATTTAATCTTGAAAATATGTCGTGCGGGTGTATGAATAATTCGAGAAAAAATATGGGCATGGACAACATGCAGACAGAATCCGATGGAAAGAAAGTAGTGAGCAGTGGCAGTTCAAATGCTCTTGCAATTTTAGATGAACGTTATGCCAAAGGGGAATTAAGCAGGGAAGAATATATAAAGATGCGTGAAGACATTATTAAGGGTGAATAAATGTCAGAATATAGAAAGAAATCCGAACTTTCATTTGAGAATTTATGTGCGAGAGTTCCTGAAGTTGTTCAGAAAAATGGTTTTGCGATTCTGGCGGAGATAAGAACGAGTGACATTCTGAAATCCAAGGGATTTGACTATGCCAATCTGCGTACTTACGATATATGCAATGCCGGTTATGCTAACAAGGCACTTTCTTTTGATTCAGGAGTTGAAACAATTGTTCCATGCCACCTTATAGTGAAGGGGATTGAGGATCACACAGAAGTATCCGTCCAGATGCCCAGAGAGATGTTTGAATCTCTTCATCGAGAGAAATCTGAGGACATGGAAAGTTTTTTAGGTGAAGTCGAAACGAAGCTTAAGGCAATCGTGGAAGAATTATCTGGGTTAAAACCATGATTGAAAAAGACTGGACTAATACATTATTATCCTCACCCTTTATGAAGACCATGGCCGATAATTTAAACAAGTCAGCCAGTGAACGAGACCCGAGGACGACACCGTTATATGGTGAGATAATCTCTTACCTTGAAACTGATGGTACGGTGATCGACATAGGGGCTGGAGTAGGCAGATTTGCCATCCCATTGGCTAAGGAAGGGTTCAATGTAACTGCGGTTGAACCGGATGAAGAGATGCGCAAACATTTACTTGGATTTATGGAGCAGAACGGGCTCACATCCAGAATAAACGTGATCCAGTCATCATGGCCTGTTGATAAAGACCTGCAAGCTGACGTGACCTTTGCGTCATTCGTTATACAGTTTTCCCGTGATCCTGAAAACTTTATTCGTTCCATGGAGAAATGCACAAAAAAACGGTGCATCCTCTCTGTTCATGTTGACCAGCCACTTGAGTTTTTAAGAAATATCTGGCAGGTTTTCCGTCCTACAGAACCCGTGCCTGCGATGCTCACTTTTTCTGATCTTTATCCCATGCTCCTGAATATGGGCATCATAGCCGATGTTGCGATTATAGAGGAAAAGCGCATGTCCGGGCCAGTGATGGAACCTGCCAAGGTAATTCCACTGCTTTCCGACCTCCTGAATATCAGGGATAAGCCTGCAGACATACAACGACTGAAGGAAATCCTGGAGGGCATGAGAAGCCGGATTCGAGAGCCACCTTCCATGAGAACTGCCATTGTCTCATGGCAGCCCAGGAGATGAGAATTATGGAACGAATGGATACAGGAAAGACGAAATCGGACGGGGAGTTGGCGTCCGTAACCACCATTGTTTCTGTCATCATTATTGCAGTCCTGGTGTTCGCCGCAATATCAGCGGCTGCGTTTGTAATGTACGGTTCAGGAGCTGGCGGTTTTGGCTCCGGGTAGTCAGGAGGCGGGATCAACTTGGCCTTCTCCGTAAACAATACATCATTCAATAGGATGAATTCAGTTCCAGCAGGTGTTGCTGTCAACAACAGCAGCAATACCATAAACGTGACTTCGAAGAGCGTAACCCTCATCGTTGAGGCTGCACCCACGTGGTACCCCAGACAGGGGGATTTCTGGTTAATTTATGGACTGGTCAATCCAAATATAGTGATAAGGGAGGGCACCACTGTTCATTTTGTGTTCATAAACATGGACAACATTACCCACATGCCTGCTATCACCACCATTGGCCCGCCGTACAGCTACATGCCTATGCAGGACGGCATGATGGGATCTGGTACGGGTTCAGGCTCCGGAATGATGGGATACCAAAGCGGTGGTAACGGTAGCTGGCTTGCAGTGGGTCCCATGCTGTCTGGAACCTCAGCGAATGCCCAAGATCAGGCATACGCTGCCTCAAACCTAACGGTGACATTCAGTTCCAGTGGGAGCTACTACTACATATGCCTCATTCCGGGGCATGCACAGATGGGTATGTACGGAGAGATTTCCGTTCAAGGCTAAGGAGAAGAGAGAGTATGTCACAGCAACAGGATAGGCACTTCAGACCGGGAATAATGCTTTTTCCCCTCAGAAAATACATGTCAGGACCCCAACATGATTTTATAAAGACCAACGTGAAACGTGGTATGACTGCACTCGACCTTGGAAGCGGCCCCGGATTCTTCGCAACCATGTTATCGGAAGCCGTGGGAATCAACGGCACTGTTCATGCGGTGGATGGTGATAAAGCGGCTGTGACGCGACTCCAGAACAGGGCTGGTGCACTTGGATTGACGAATATCACGGCACACGTTTCTTCCGCAGCCAATATTCCATATATACAAAGCAGATCAATAGATGTTCTCTTTTCAAACGGCCTCCTCTGCTGCATGCTTGACCACAGAGGGGCAGTGGATGAGATGATGCGAGTTATGAAAACAGGCTCAAGAGGTTTCATCAGCGTAGCAAAGTTGTTCAGGAAAGATGGCCTTGGCGTTCCAAAGGATGAATGGGAGAGAATTAAGAGATCATTTGATGTGGTAGATTCAGGATCATCGGTTGTGATAGATTGGGTCGTTGTTTCTAAACCTGGAGATGATAAAAATGAATTATGATGCGACGAGAAGAAACCGCATGGGCACCGTGTCAAGATTAGGTGTGAACCTGATCCTTCTGGAATTCTTTTTGCTGATCATTCAGTTCGTAATCGGGATGTGGATGAACCTCTTTGCCGTATTCCCATCCTTTGGTCACTCTTTTTTCATGTATGAAATGATGCAGGTAATGTTTTCCGTACCGGAACTCATGGTTCACATGATGCTAGGAATTCTTATTGGACTGGTGTCCTTGATGATTTTCTTTGTATTTTCAATGAATGGGGACTACAGGCTTTCATTATTAAGCGCTGTCGCATCC
>JAJYZI010000081.1 GCA_021800105.1 Thermoplasmata archaeon | reverse complement strand
GGAATCGCAAACCCCAGCACTGTGATGAGGCTTACAGGTTCATGGTCATCGACTGCACCTCTAAAACTTATACTTGTTAGTACACCTTTGGGGCTCAAGAATCACACGTTAGTATATTCACTATTAAACGCTACAAGCCCTTCATATAGCGGCTCAGTCAATGTCACAATCGCACCTTCTCTTTATGGAACTCATATAACGTTCGTTCCAAGTCCTAACGAGGGGGGGACCGTTAAGATAACTCAGCAATTCATACTTAGCCCGCTATAATTGTATTCGCACATTATTTCTTTAAGGATAGTTGCATCAGAATATCGATCTATCAACTGACAGATTGAAAAATTCGTGAAAGACAAACAAAGAAAATATGCAGGGAACTCAAAAGAATCAGATGCTGAAAGAAAGTATTCAAGAGAACATGAATACTAAAAAGGAGGTCTAAGAGTAGTTACTCTATGAATCAGGAACCTCCGTTGAATTGCGATGGGGAGGATGTCAGTTCGCCCCATGATCTCTGAAATATTCACCCAGCAGCTTTAAACCTTGGCTGAGATCTTCCGGTTGTAATGTATAACAAAGCCTGAAACCTTTGTCATCCATGAAATATTTTCCGGGTCCGAGAAGTACTCCCGTCCTGTTAAGAATATCCTCGCAGAGTTCCTTTGAGTTCCTTGTCTTTAGATGCACGAAGCCAAAAGGCGTCCCCTCAGGTTTTTCCCACTCAAGCCCTGGCGTGTTTTCTATAAAATTGTCAACTATCTCTGTGTTGGTTTTAACCATTTCCGCGACTTCCTTGTCAAAGTAACTCTTCTCCTGAAGAGCCTGATAAGAAATCCAAAGCGAATATGGGGGTATCGACGGAGTTACGGCATTCATTGTGTTGGATAAGATCTCTTTCTCGGATGAATCTGCAAGGATCCACCCAACCTTCAGATCCGACAGGCCATAATATTTGACCATGGTTGATGACGTAATGATCGATCTTCCCTCATGGAATACTGTTTTTCCCTTAGTACTCCTGAATTCGGAGAAAGTCTCATCAAAGTATCTAAAAGGCATGATTTCCTGATCCTGTGACGCACCTTCAAGCATTACAGGATGTGATGTCCCGATAGGATTATTTGGCAGGGAGCAAGCAAAAGGCTGTTGCACGTCTTCTAGGTCAATTGACAGCAGATCCTTGTAAATTACCTCAAAACCCAGTGATTCTGCGACTGAGAATATTGGTTCATATTCCGGGATAAAAACTGTGAGCTTTCTCGATAGCCTCCGCATGTGGAGGAGAGCAATATAGATGGCCTCAGATCCCGAAATTGTAGGGGTTATGCAGTCCAGAGGCACATTATAAAGTTTTGAAACGGCTTCGACGAAAAGATTCTCGGCATTTGCCCTGTTCTTCTCATAAGACTCGAAGGAAAAATCAATTCCCGATCTCCTTGCTATATAGTCGGGCATATTGTTCCTGGATAGGTTGTACTTGCACTTCTTGCTGTTCTCAACAATCCACTCAAAAATATTCATTTTCCTTGGATTAAAATACATAATTATCAATCAGTTATTTCGCGTGAGCATAAAGATATTAGTACTAAACAGCTTGCTTTTAAAACAGAACGATAAACAGTTTCCAACCTTAGGAAAGGTTAATTTCTGTTGTCACTAGTTAGGCTCTAATCTTTAAGTAGGTTCTCACTAGAGCTATTATAGCTATAAATCCAGTTGATCCTGTGCTAAACCTGCTGCAAGATTAGGAGTCGAAAATTTAGACGCCGGAATCTATTCTAATATTTCTGCCAAATCTCCTGTTATGTCTGAAATGGAGTTAGTCGATGTTGATCTGGGGTATTCGAATAAGGAGAAGAATATACTATCTAACATCAATATTCAGATTAAATCTGAAAAGGCCGCATTAGTCGGATCCAATGGATCTGGTAAAACTACGATAATAAAAGCGGTCTTTGGCCTTGCTAAAATAACACATGGAATCATAAAGATAATGGGCGCTGATACTAAACTCTCTGTCAGAACATCAGGTGTCGCTTGCAATTTGGAGACAGTCTATCGTCTTGTTGATGTTCCTATCAAGAACGTTATAAAAATGTATTGTTCAATTATGGAAATTGAGCCGAAAAAGGTTTTGGCCCAAATTGAGAGGTATGATTTATCAGAGATACTCCCCAAGAAAACGAGGGAACTCAGCACTGGTCAGAATAAGGCATTCTTCGACATAATGGCAATCCAGCTTGGAAACAAACTTGCCCTCCTTGACGAACCTTTCGAGAATCTTGATGCGAGAAGGAGATTGATGATGATAGAGGACTTGAAGAATTTTAAAGGCAGCCTTCTCATTAACACTCACGATTTTACAGCTTTAAAGTCTCTTCCAGATTGGGGTTTATACCTAATAGCTGACGGGCAGATTTACGGTAGATTCAGTTCTACCGATATTAACAGGCTGTACCTAACAAGGGGTGAAGTTCCATCAGCCCTTTCTGTTATTCGGTCAAAATACGGTATATTTTCTGTTACATTGGACAAAGGGGATGCCTCACTAATGTCATCTACAGATTTAGAGAGCTCGATTCAGGAAGTGATAAGTTGATCGCAAGGTATTATTTTCAGGCTTTAATGACAAATAAACTTCTCTGGTTTTGGGGAGGATTTTTCAGTTTCATGTGGGCGATACTAGGCGCGTTTGTATTTTACAATGGCTCCATAACGTCATTAAATGCTAAATACATTACCGCGTCATACTATGCTATAATATCCCTTGTTTCCTTTTCCGCTGTCTCTATAACATTAGCTACCTCTATTGCATGGTCATCAAACTCCTTAATTTTTTCGTTCAGATATACTAAACTCTCCCAACGGCGATATCTGCTTGACTTAATGCTTGCGTGGATCTTAGTTTCTGTATTTCTTGTGGTGATAGGGATTATTTTCACTTCTTCGATGTTTTACTTGTCCTCGAAAGTCGATGTTTTCCCTGACTATGTATCTTTTTTGAAAACATTCTCAGTTGAGATATTTATTGGATTGTTCTTCATGTCAATCAGCGTAATGCTGGTTTTGCTGGTAATCTCTTTTTCAAGCATTAAATTCGTGCAGTTTTTATCATTCATACCTATGGTGCTGGTTTTTGGGTTGAGTTACCAGTTGCTATTTGGCAGTTCATCAAAAATGCTTATGTACTTATCCCCATGGGACTCTGCACCAAGCCTGATTCAGGCGGCATTCCTGGGCAGCAGTCCTCTAAACAGTTTTATGTTATCGAATCCGCAAAGTTTGAGCTGGCAATTGCTCATAGCAGGGCTTATGTTGTGGGAACTTATTATATTAGTAACAGATATTTATTTATTCAAGCATATCAAGGCCCAGGACATTGAGGCGATGAGGCAGGTATGATCTCCAAAAATCTGGAATACTTGAATGAAAGCAGGTCGCTAATTGAAAAAGCGTTGGAATTCGAGGATTATCTATTGAGGCGAACTCTTGGACTGTATTATATTGGGTGGGGTTCGGCATTTTTCTTATTTACATTTTCTGGGTTCTTCTATCCATATATAAGCATGTATCCTTGGTTGCTTCTGCTTCCATTCATTGCTGGGTCAGTTATTGTAATGGTCTTTACTGCCCATGTATTCAGCAAAGCCGCCAGGGCCTCATCTATTATGATGAGAACGAAATGGAAAAAATACAGAACCTTAACTGCCTTGTGCTTTTTAATTATATTAGGCATTTTATCCGGAGCTGCCCTGGCTGGTTTATATAGCTATCTTATCTTATTGTATGCATTCCTGGCAGTTTATGTTCCATGGTCAATAATAACCGTCCTAAAAAAGAGCCTGGCACTGATGCATTTGGAAACGTGGGCAGCTATATCCAGCTTTGTTCTAGCGTGCATTGTTTCTGCTCTCAGCATAGTGGCCAAGGATTACCTTATTTTAACCATTGTATGGTTAACTGAAGCAATTGCTTGGTTTGCATGTGGGCTGACAGGAATATACAATGCCAATTATCAGAGTGTGATAATCACAGATGACGAGTGAAGAAGATTCATTAAAGGTACTCTCGTCTATTTTTAATGATAGAATTCTCAAATCCTCATCACGTCTTCTTATCTTAATTTGTCTTTCGATGAACAGAAAACTAGGATTCACTGAGCTTTCTAAACTAACAGGACTCGCGAAGGGAAGCCTTGGAAACCATTTAACAAAGTTAAGTTCTTCAGGACTTATTTCTGTAAGTGAACATTCTTTCTTCACCTCAAGGAGAATAGCCATTAAAATTACAGTAAAAGGGCTGGAAACCATTAATAAGTATATTACTGCGATAAATGAACTGGAATTGATAGAAAAGCAGCAAAATAACTTTTCTAAGTCCATTGACGACGCTTCTCACAAAATAAATTAGTCCACCCA
>JAJYZI010000080.1 GCA_021800105.1 Thermoplasmata archaeon | reverse complement strand
TTTAATGAACTCTTGAAGTCTGTTCAGGGACTTAACTCCAAGACCCTGTCCAGAGTGCTCAAGAACCTTCAGTCTGCAGAGATTGTCGAGAGAACTATTATCAACACCCAGCCCTTTCTCGTCCAGTATTCGCTGACAGAGAAAGGCAGATCACTTGACCCGGTGTTTGAAGCCTTGCGCCAATGGGGGTCGAGATGGGCTGCCACCGGCATCCAGGTCTCAGGCTCCAAGTGATCAGCTCTTCGATATTATCCTCACCACATCTCCATCCTTAAGCGGATGATCCTTCCCTATTATCATTTTTGACTTGCAGTCGACAGCTCTTATGAATCCTTCCCCTATATCGGTGTGAACCATATACGCCAGATCAAGAGGAGTCGATCCTTCCTGCAGGAGAAAAGCATCCGGAAGGACATTTCCTGCCTTGTCTGTCCAGGTGCTATCATCGTAGACAGGATAAACCACGATCAGCTTGAGTATCTTCTCGACTATTTCACCAAGTATGTGGAACGGCCTTGCAACGATCCCTGAAGAAATAAAATCCTCAATATGTTTCAGAACCTCGACCTGTTTTTGAGTTGCTTTCTGTGTTGCGTTGAACGGGGGAAGCCTGGAAGTAATAAGGCCGTGGGTAAGGGCCCGCTGTATTGCAAGTTCATATTCTGCAGACACTGGAAAGGCCTTAATATCAATATTCTGCAGCGCACTCAACTTATCCTGTGATACCAGATCGGCCTTGTTGGCGACCGGGACTATGGCCTTTATCCTGGAAAACATGATATCTGCGAAAGTCCTGAAATCATCATCAGACCACAGGGAAAGCTTCTGCGGAAGTGATCCAGCGGACATAATCTCATGTATATGCTTTTCATCCATTCCGAGGGAACCAATCTTCCTGGAGAGCTGCTTCTCGACCTTTTCATTAAGTGAATCAGCTTTCTTCGCAAATCTTTCCCAGTCCCTCGCGATTATGGAGGATGCCCATTTTATGAGTTCTTCCTTGATGTCGTTGATCTCCTTATGTACAGATAACCCAAAATCCCCTGTCTTGGAAGCTTCATTCATGTCAAATACAAGCATAAGGGCACTGGCATCTGTGATGCTCTGGAGAAACTGGTTTCCCATGCCTTTTCCCTCGCTTGCGCCTTCGATGAGTCCCGGTACATCCACGATCTGTACAGGTATGTACCTGTTGCCATTGCTGCATGATCCGTGGTTCGGATTGCACTTCTTGCCAATAATTTCTTCAGGGCACCTTCTAATTATGAAAGATGTGCCTATATTCGGTGACACTGTGGTGAAGGGATAATTCGCAATCTCAACCTCGGTCGCAGTTATTGCGGAAAAAAGGGTCGATTTGCCCGCATTCGGCTTACCGATTAAACCAATCTTGAATGACAATTCAAACCTTATTCTTCAAAGGTTTACAGATATTTCCCTTATATCATAACCCTTTGGGCAATCTACTTTTTTGTCCACTTTCTGGACGGTAACCTTCCTGCCTTCCTTAAAATGCATAATATTGCATTTTTCTATGTATTGGCATGCTACGTTGTCACAGTGGATCGACTTCAGTGCTACGCTTGAACCCTCCTGCAGGTATCTTCCAAACCTCATCGTTATTGTTTCAGGTAGCTCTTCTACCTCAACCGTCTTTACCTTATCCCCATTGAAAACGAAACAATTGTTCAGCTTTTCCCTGACTCCCGATATACGATAGTTCTTTCCAGGTTCAAGATTAAAGCAAACGTTCTTTATTCCGCACTCCGAGCAGCCTACAAGCGGCCCGACAAACTTAAACTCTAAACCTACCTCTGCTAAATCCTTTCCAATAAGTGATATCTTTGCCATACTAATTCACCCTATAATGCCTGTCAGCTCAAGTGCCTTCTCTGCGGCGGAGTAGCTAAGATCAGTATTACCGAGAATTGTGAGCCGCTCCGGTCGAATAGAATGAGCTTTCATCAATGACTTAATCGCAACCTGATCTGAAATACCGTAATCAGAAACTCGTATTGATAGCTTGACCTTGGAATATGTATTCGCCAATTGCTGCCAGTCCCCTCCATGGAGGTACATAGCTGCCACAGATCCAATTGCGCACTGCTCTCCATGCATTGCATTTCCTGCTCCATATAGCTCAAGAGCATGTGCGAAAAGATGCTCGGATCCGCTTGCTGGCCTCGAAGAGGAAGCAATTGCCATTGCAGTTCCCGAGGCAAGTATTTGCTTTGTGACGAGCCACACGGATTCCTCGACACCGGCAGCTACAAGATACGCCTTCTCTATAAGCTCTCTTGAGGCATATTCAGCAAGTGCGGCGGCAGATGAAGAAAATTCCTCTCCATTCAACCTGTTTGCCAGCTTCCAGTCTAGAATCGCTGTGATGTTTGAAATCACGTCACCGGCACCGGATGCGAGGTACCTGTACGGAGCCTTTATCATGATTGATGTATCGGCTACAATTGCAAGTGGCATGGAAGCCGTCTGCGATAGCACTACACCCGGCCCTTTAATACTTGCCCTGGGGGACGCTATACCGTCATGGCTTGCAGTAGTCGGTACGCTGACCATGGGTACTTTCATCCTGTATGCAATTATTTTAGCGGCATCTATCTTTGAACCACCGCCAATTCCGATGACTATGGAAATTTTCTTGTTCTTAAGCTGTTCCTCACAGGCGGCAACATTTTCCTCAGTCACCTCTCCAATCTTTACAACCTCTGTTTCAAAGTCAGCATCTGTAAGGTATTTGACAACTTCCCTGCCTGCCAGTTCAAATGTGTTCTTGCCGGATACTATAGCCACCCTTCCGCGCTTCAGGTCCCGCGAAATTAGTTCCGGAATCACATGCAAAACACCGTGACCGGCTATAACGTCACGCGGAAATTGCATGGTCTTGACCTTTAAGAAATCCATCTTCCCACAATGCATCGCGAATAAATATATCTGCTTATCCTGTTTCGCTGGAAATGAAGCCGACTGCCATAGGCTTACTGGAGAAATAGGAAAACCCCTTTTTATCTATGGCAATGAGACCCACAGGACCCTCAAACGAAGACGCCTTATCTTCTAATATATCGGACAATCTCCTGCTGCCAATATCGTTGTAAACGGAGATACAGAGCATGTGCCTGATTATTTCCTCTCCATAACCTGTCGCCACAACTGCGCCTTTTTGCCCGCAGTATATGCCTGCACCCGGAATCGGGGAGTCTCCGACCCTTCCCCTCAGCATCGGTGTAGCTCCGCCAGTTGAAACTGCAGCCGCAAAAGCACCATCAATATAAGCGACTGCTCCAACGGTATCTTCTGGCTGCATTAGTTTGGAAATATCACCCATTCTCTTGAGCGCAGTAAACCTTGGATTCTTATCTGCTTCGTTGGAATTGAGTTCTGACATTACCTTTTCCCTCTGGTCTTTTGCTTTCTTGGTGTTCGGATCATATTCTGCATAGCCCAACATCCTTGCAAGTCTCAATGCACCGTCACCTGCCATTATTAGATGAGGTGTTTTTTGCATCACGTCTAGTGCTAACTTCACAGGATTCCTTATCTTTTCGACGCCTATGACCGAGCCGAATCCTGTTTCGGTCATCACGGCAGCATCCATCTGTATCGTACCATCAATTCTCTGATAAGATCCAGTACCAGCGTTGAAGATCGGATCATCCTCCATCATCACCGTGGCATCAACTACGGACTTCAGGGATGATTTGTTGTCAAAAGCCTTTTTGGCATACTCACGAAGCAAAGCAGACAGCGAAGATTCAGAACCAACGCCACCGTGGAGAAGGAGACTGTTTTTCATTTTTTGTAATCAGTACCTTCAATAAATTGTCTTTCATGCCTGAAAGTAAAAAATTAAATCATTTCTGAGAATACTGCGTTCCAGAAGACAAAGAAGAAATGGGCCCGTAGTCTAGTGGTATGATGTCTCCCTGACACGGAGGAGGCCACCGGTTCGAACCCGGTCGGGCCCACTTAAAGACATAAGTAAGCCTGAGTATCTAATCAATAGGTAGTGCACTGGATTGTGCAATAAAGCGGGTGATGCAATACTAGTATTGTAACACGCTTTTGCTTTTCATTCCAAAAAATAGGGCTTGCCAATGGTCGAGCAGTCTTATGAAAATATATGAAGGTTATTTCCTCTTTCTAATTAGTGCAATGCCGGATCCAATTGCCACGATGGTAATAACAGCACCTACTATTTCGTAATTTTCTAAATTAGAAGTCCCAGACAATGGAGTTTTGGTCGGAGGTGTTGCTGTAGATATTACACTGATTGTTCCTGATTGACAATTTGCTACGTACAAATAGCCGTTGGTGGGATCAAAGGACATTCCAAGTGGATGTAATCCTACTGCTATGGTATTTATTACGCTATTAGAAGCAAGGTTGATCACAGATACGTTGT
>JAJYZI010000026.1 GCA_021800105.1 Thermoplasmata archaeon | reverse complement strand
GTTCTATATTTAAGAAAAAAGAAGTGATTCTGGATACTTGGTACTGTAAGGTAACAATTGACCTCTTTTGCTTCTTCAATCATATTTATGATTCTTTTACATCCTTTTCTAGCTTTATACACCTTTTAAACATCCACCTTCCTCAGGGATTAAAAATATCTTTCTAATTTCTTTAAATTGCGAGACATTTTTTTAATTAAACCAATTCACAATAAGGATCTTAAATGGCATTTTAGAGAAACCCCGAGAATTAGTGCTTGGTCTGCCAGAACTTATCTCTTGGAGACATAGAAATTTATCATTTTAAGATCAATAAGGTATTGCAATGAACCATGTTTATGAATCTTTTAGATGCATATGCACAACGGGCCCAGATGGGCTGATTCAACAATATGATGCGGGTGCCGGGATTTGGACCCGAGGCACGAGCTTGGCAAGCTCGCGTGTTACCAGGCTACACCACACCCGCTCAAGCTCGGTATCATATCAGCTTTAAAAAATTTCTTGAATCAGTCTTATGTCAGCCATTATATCATTTAAAATGAACCAATAGATAATTTCTACATATATAAAAGGGCAAAACAAATTATATCAAAACTCCAATTTATTGGCTTCTACTTCCAGGACTTTTTGTCTATTTTAGAAGGATCAAAGTGCCATCATAACTTTTATGCAAAGACCTGAAATCCTGTTTCTGTGCAAACTTTAACTAGAATTATATTTGTCAAAACATCTTATTACGTTTGTCTTGATGAGAGATTATGGCAGCCCTGTTTTTTAGTAAGTCAGACAACAAAAATCTTTTAATATAGGTTGATTTAAAGTGTTAAAATAGGTGAATGACTAGATGATTGTAGCTGAAGAGATGAACAAACATCCCGAAGTCAGGTTTGCAGCAGACTTCGAGATTAGTAAGAATGCACCTTTCAAAACGGTTGACGAGTTCGTCGCACAAATGGGGAACCTTATCAACCCAGATATGTTGATTATGAGGGTTACCGAGAGTCTTTGCCCTCTATGTGCCGATGAAGAGAAATTCGATCAAATGAGGATTCCCGCAATAGTTTATGAGAATTCTGGTGAAGTTAAGCTGATAAAAGAATGCCCCGAGCATGGTATAACGAGAGAGAAATACTGGGAAGACTACGATATGTACCAGGAAGCTAAAAAGTGGGCAGACAAGGGTATAAGGATTCTTAACCCCAATGTTGCAATGCTTGAAGAGAAGATTATTTGCCCAACGCACTGCGGTCTTTGTGTAAAGCATAAGTCTCACACTGGCCTGGGTAATGTTGTAGTGACAAACCGCTGCGATCTATCATGCTGGTACTGCTTCTTCTATGCCAAGGAAAATGAACCGATCTATGAGCCATCACAGGACCAGGTCAGGATGATGCTCAGAAGAATGAGGAACGAGAAACCGGTCGGAGCAAATGCGGTCCAGATAACTGGTGGGGAGCCAACTATCAGGGATGACATCATTGATGTGATAAAGATTGCAAGAGAGGAAGGATACGAGCATATCCAGCTTAACACTAACAGTGTGAGGGCTGCTTTCGATCCTGACTTCCCGAGAAAGGTCAGAGAGGCTGGTTCAAACGTAATATACACATCGTTTGATGGTCCTACGCCAAGATCAAACCCTAAGAACTTCTGGGAGGTTCCTGCAGCACTGGAGAACTACAAGAAGGCGCCGCTGGGCGTCGTATTAGTCCCGACGGTAATCGGTGGAATAAACGATCACTATCTTGGAGATATCATTAAGTTCGGTCTTTCGAACATTGATGTAGTAAGGGCAGTAAACTTCCAGCCTGTCAGTCTTGTAGGCAGAATGCCTGACAGGATGAGAGAGAAGCAGAGAGTTACAATTCCCGGATGCATCAAGAAGATAGAACAGCAGACAGATGGGATGATAGGCAGGGAAGACTTCTTTACTGTTCCATCAACAACAAAAGTCTCAAACTTCGTTGAAGCCCTTAAAGGCAAAGACATGTACAAGCTTTCAATCCACTTCGCCTGCGGAATGGGTACCTATATCTTCAAGGAAGGCGACAAGGTCACACCGATTACGAGATTCATCGATGTCAGAGGAATGTTCGAGTATATGGGCGAACTTGGCGATGAGATGAAGGGATCCAGCTTCAAGAGACTCAAGAGAGTCGAATCCGTATCAAAGCTGCTCCTGAACCTAGGAAAGTTCGTCGATTACGAGAAGGCACCGAAGGACTTCAAGCTGAAGGATATGGTTTACAATGCATTCACAGATGGTGACTACCATGGTCTCAAGGCGTTCCACTACAAGTCTATGTTCGTCGGATTCATGCACTTCATGGACCCATACACATACGATGTAGACAGGGTTGAAAGATGCGACATACACTACGCTATGCCTGACGGAAGAGTAGTGCCGTTCTGTGCTTTCAATGTCATACCCGAACTTTACAGGGATGCGACTCAGAGGAAATACTCTATACCTGCCAAACTGTACGAAGAGAGGACAGGCAAGGTACTCAAGAGAGAGAAGTACTTCAGGGATTACACCATGGAAGAGAAGCGCAAGATCCTGAAGTTCTATGAGGACAGCATTGGCAGAAAGCTCAGGGAAGATGAAATCGGCTTGAACCTTGAAGAAGCAATCCCAGTGATATCTTCCTCAAGGCCAGAGTAATCCCTTAATTTTTTATTATTTTTGATAAAATACAAAATTCTGGATAACACCGCTGATATCCTCATTCGCGTTTATGGCGAGGATTCAGCAACAATTCTTTCTAATTCCATATATGCCGTGGCATCACTGCTTCATAGGAGTGTAAGGAATATCAATTCTGAGCAAACTCTGACGCTGAAGGCAGAAATTACACCATACGATATAGTTGACATGATGAACCTTGTAATCTCAGAATTCGAGATGAGCAGAATACTCTATTTCTCGTCCCAGCTGAAAGACTCAATCTTGACATTGAAGGGACACAGGTTTCTTAAAAGCATAAAACCCAGCAACAGCGTCAAGGCGGCAACGTACCATAACCTTCCAGCGCGCCTAGTTCCGGGGTACCTGGATATAACGCTGGACATCTAAACTTTCCAATCTAGATCTATGGTACCACGAACTTATTTCTTTGATGCATGCCTAATATTCTAAAAAGTAAAATAAGGTCCTTTCATATCTGCTGCCACAATGGATTCATACGTTCCAGAAAAAATATTCTTTACACGTGGAGTCGGCAGGGCTGAGAGCCAGCTTCAGTCTTTTGAAGAGGCATTAAGAGATGCAGGGATAGCGCCTTATAATCTTATAAGCGTGAGTTCGATTTTTCCACCAAAGGCCGCTCTTATAACGAGAGAGGAAGGATCATCCCTCCTGAGACCAGGCCAGATATTGTTTACAGTCCTTGCGAGGAATTCGTCCAATGAGCTGAACAGGATGCTATCGGCAGCCATTGGCTACGCACTTCCCAAGGACAGGAATAAATGGGGTTACCTGAGTGAGCATCACAGCTTCGGCGAGACTGAGAAAGTGGCAGGTTATTTTGCGGAAAAACTTGCCGCAGAAATGCTTGCAAGCACCATGGGGGAGAAGGATAACCTTGTTTGGGATGAAGAGAAGAGTGAATATGTTCTGAAGGACAAAATCCTGACAACAAGGAATATATGCTCCACGGGAGTAGTGCTTAACCAGAATGAATGGACTACAGTTGTTGCAGCTGCAGTCTTGATCATGCCTTAGGGGATGCAATGACTAGCGATATCGAGAAGAAGTGGCAGGATCGGTGGAAAAAGGACCGTATATTCGAGCCTGCTGTGGACGAAAGCAGGAAGAAATTCCTGATTACGGTTCCGTGGCCGTATACCAGTGGATCTCTACATGTGGGACATGGAAGGACATACACTTTGGGTGATATCATTGCCAGATACAAGCGACTTCGCGGCTATAACGTCCTTTTCCCAATGGGATTTCACCAGTCTGGAACTCCCGTTCTTTCTATCGCGCAGAAAATCCTGAGAAATGACAAATCCACTCTCTCCCTGTACACGGAATACCTGCAGCAATATGGCGAGAAGGACATACCGGGTAGACTTAAGTCTTTCACTGAACCAGCTGCAATAGCCGAGTATTTTTCAAATGCCATAATAAATGATTTCACACTGCTTGGCTTTTCAATAGACTGGTCAAGGCGCTTCACATCAGCTGAACCAATGTATCAGGATTTTGTGAGCTGGCAATTCAAGAAACTCAATTCCAAGGGTTTCCTCACCAGGGGGGACTATCCCCTTCTTTATAGCGTGGATGATCAGAATCCAGTGGGCGAGGACGATATCAAGGATGGCGATACCGACAAGGTAACAATAGAGGAATTTACAGCAGTTAAGTTCAAGGGCAGGGATTTCTCGATGGTTGCTGCTTCCCTGCGTCCGGAGACGGTATATGGGATCACTAATCTTTGGATCTCGCCAAATGGTAAATACTATCTTGTTTCGCAGGGAAAAGAAAAAATGGTTGTTTCGGACAAATGCCTGACGAAACTTAAACTCCAAGGTAAGGAGTTTGACCAGATTTTCAGCATATCCATATCCGAAATTATGAAGGGAGAGTTTGAAGTCCCGATCACTGGTAAGAAGGTAAAAGTGCGGCTGGCAGACTTCGTTGATCCTGATAATGCATCCGGGGTAGTGTATTCTGTTCCAGCCCATTCCATAATGGATTATATTGCACTTAAAATATCCGGTGAGAACTCATTCCCTGAAAAGATAATTGAAATTCCTGCCTCAAGCGAAAGTACGGTTGAAAAACTTGTTTTCAAACTCGGCATAAAGTCACCATCGGATTCAGATAAAATAGCCGAGGCGACACAGCTTCTATACAAGGACGAGTTTTACTCCGGCATTATGAATGGCCTTACGCCACTTGCTGGAAAGACTGTCCAGGAGGCAAGATCCCTTGTACGGGAACAACTTATAGGCCAGGGGCTTGCATTCATACTATATGAAACATCAAGAAAAGCAGAAACCAGATCGGGCTCCGAGGTTCTTGTTGCAGTTGTGAGGAACCAGTGGTTTATTGACTACTCCAGGCAAGACTGGAAGGATGAATCACATCTGTTGATTGAAAGTATGTCCTTCTATCCCGAATATCTGAAGAGGATTTTTCATGACTCGATTGACTGGCTCAGACAGAGGCCGTGCGCAAGAAAGCGTGGGCTTGGGACAAGACTGCCTATGGATCCGGACTGGGTTATTGAGTCGTTATCTGATTCAACTATTTATCCCGCTGTATACACAAACGCTCCACAGTTGAGATCCATCTATGAAGACAAAGGATCGCTTGGTTTTGACCTGGTGGATTCAATATTCAGCGATTCATCATACAAGTCGGAAGATAGGCTATATAAAAAGGTCATTGAGGCAAAGAAACAGTGGAACTACTGGTATGGAGTAGATCTGAGACTCACGACATCTCCTCATATTTCAAACCATCTCTCCTTCTACATAATGAATCATGCCGCCCTCTTCTCAGGTTCTAAACTTCCACGCGCAATCTCAATATCCGGAACAGTAACGTCTAAGGGAGCCAAGATTGGGAAAAGCAAGGGAAACGTTGTCTCTCTTCTAAATGTGGTGCAGCGCTATTCTGCCGACATTTACAGGCTGTTCGTTGCAGTGGGTGCAGATATATCCACCGATCTGGACTGGAATGAGGATGATGTTGGTGTGCACTCAAAGAAGATAGATCAGTTTGTTCAGATAATGGAATCATTCTCCCCGGCAAAAGGAGATCTTAACTATATCGAGGAGTGGTTCATATCATCATTTTTCTCTAGGTTGAAATTGTTTATAAGCGAGATGGATCAGTACGGCATCAGGCATGCTTATATTTCCATATTTCACGAAGTTATGAACGACCTGAAGTACTTGGAACGCAGGGGAGGGAGGATCAATATAGTGCTCCAGAGAATCATGAAGCATTGGCTGATAGCTTTATCGCCTGTTATCCCGCATCTATGTGAAGAATACTGGCACAAACATGTCTCCGACGGCTACGTATCCCTGGAGCTCCTATCTGCTATTCCGGAAGGATACCCGAACGAATCCGTTCTGAAGGCTGAGGAATATGTCAATCGCATCATTCAAGATATAAGGGAGATAATGAAAGCAACCGGGATCGAACCAAAGAAGATCCAAGTCAGCGTGGTTCCTGATCAAATCAGAGATATTTTTCCATTTCTAGCCAAAGGTGAAATGGGAAAAATTCCTGCGGATGTTAAATGGGTGATTCCTGAATTCATGAAGATAAGGAACCTAATATCGCAGTTTGACGGAGACGAATACTCTATTCTGGAAAGCAGCAAGGAATACCTGGAATCAACCTTCGGCTGCAAGGTATATGTAAGCAGAGGTAGCCCTGTTCGCAAGAGCAAGAATGCTTGGCCCGGTAGGCCACTCATCCGGCTTGAGTGATTTTAGGATCTATTATGAGACGTTCAGCAATCTTGAAATGTATGGGAAAATTGTTATAAATTACAAGCATCACCGATCTAATGAAGAGTAAGTGGAGCACGCCGCCATCAAACGATGACCTGCCAATCAGGGCATTCACGTCAAGATTGCTTGGAGTGGAGAGCGACCTTGTTCTCCATGGAGGTGGCAACACGTCTGTAAAGATCACCGAGGTCGATCATACAGGCAGAAAGATAAGAGTCTTAAGGGTCAAGGGGAGCGGATCTGATCTTTCAACCATAACTGAGAGAGGATTCACAGGCCTTAGGATGGATGACCTCGAAGCTGCAAAGGGCATCGAATCAATGGATGACATTACAATGGCCGATTATCTCCGAAGGAGCATGTTAAACCCTCAGGAGCCATCGCCCAGCGTTGAATCATTTCTACATGCATTTATACCGTACAGGTTCGTTGATCATTCACATTCTGATGCAATCTTGTCAATTACAAATACAGACCTGACAGATGATCAGGTCAGGGAAATACTCGGTGATGTTATAGTGTTGCCCTATATTCCTCCGGGTTTTAAGCTTGCAAAATCAGTTCTATCTGTCATCGATAAAGCAAAAGGTGCTCGAGGTCTGGTTCTCAGAAAGCACGGGCTCTTTACGTTTGCGGATGACGCAAAAAAATCATACGAAAATCATATTTCGATAGTTTCCAGGGCTGAGGAATTCAGGGATTCGAGGAAGAAGGCAGATCTGTTTCCCCCAGATTATGATAAAGCGGAGATTGATGAAGTAGAGTATCTTCCAAAACTTCGTGGCTTGCTGTCCTCCAGGACAAAAAAGATAGTCTTATCAGATCGATCCGACCTGTCGCTTCAGATATCAAGATCAAGGAAGTCGGAAGCCATGTGCTCCTACGGACCTGCGACACCTGACATGCTAATAAGAACCAAATTTGACTTCTTATATATTGACGACATTGTCCAAGCCGAAAAGCTGATCTCCGGCTATCGGGAAAGGTATGCAAAAGAGCATTCTCTTTACGCTTCCTCGTATCCTATGCATGATCCAAACCCGACGGTTATCGTGATTCGGGGATACGGTATATTGACTTCTGGTCCAAACTATAAGGAATGCAAAATAATACTAGACCAGGCTCTGCATTCGTTCACGGTCAATGCATATGCGGATACCGTGTCGAAACATGCATTCATAACAAAAGCCGAAGCATATGCAATGGAATACTGGCCACTTGAGGAGGCAAAGCTCAAGAAATATAAGCCGAGAAAACTGGAAGGTACAGTCGCAGTGGTGACAGGTGCGGCTGGCGGAATAGGGTTGGAGGCTTTCAGGACGCTGGCTCTAGCAGGCTCTCATGTAGTTGCGGTAGATCTCGATCCCAAAGTGAACGATGAAAGCAAGCACGTTTATTCGGAGTCATCAACAGCAAATCTTCCTGTGATTGCGGACATGTCGGATGAAACAGCTGTAAATGTTTTTTATCTAGACGCCGTCCGAAAGTTCGGAGGAATTGACATAGTGTTCAACAATGCAGGCATTTTGAAGACTGCCCCAATAGACAAGATATCCATGAAAGATATGGATCAGATGTATCAGGTAAATGCAAGAGGAACATTCCTGATAACTAGAGAAGCATTCAGGATAATGAAGACCCAGGGAATTGGCGGGAACTTCGTATTCAATATTACAAAGAATCTTACTAACCCTGGCGAGGAGATGACAATGTACGGAACAACGAAAGCGTTCGCAGCTCACCTTTCTCATTATGTTGCCAAGGAAGGCGGTAAATACAGAATAAGATCAAACATAATCAACCCGGACAAGATATTCCGCGGATCCAGGATATGGGAAAATGGAGTACTCGAATCCAGGGCCAAGGCCAAGGGACAGACCGTGGAAGAGTACAAAACACAGAACCTTCTCAGGATTGAGGTGCTTCCATCGCACGTGGCGGGAGTGCTTCTTGCTCTCCTTGATGAGGATTCATTCGGCGCAACCACAGATGCTATGATACCGGTTGACGGCGGGATTAAATGATTAAAGGAACCCCCTCAGCATGCGTGATATCTTAAAATCTACTCCAAATTCCCTGAGATCTTTTCTTGCAGCCATAATATATGAAATAGCCCTCCTTTTCTGAATGGTATTGGCCTGGAAGCTTCTGAGTAGGTCGTAAAGAATGTAATATCTGCTGAATTCTTTTTTTACGAGTGAAGCATAATTTTCTTTTATTGCACTCAAATCATTGCTCCTCGTAATCGCCGTAAAGAGAAGAAATGCAGATTTCATTGAAGGTACAATCCCTTCTCCCGTAATGGGTGAAACTGTTCCAATCGCTTCACCGATCCCTATTACGCTTCCATCCGATATCGAATGCATAATCGGTTTCAGCCTGATGTCCCGGGATACAATTTTTTCCGGAGTGTAAGGAGAAAGAGAGTCTTTTATCTTGGCGATCGAATCAGATCCAGCGCCAACATGATATTTATTTCCTTTGGGAAAAATCCAGAAGTAGCCCGAGCCTCGTGGAAAATACCTGAACTGGAATTCCTTTTTTTCTTCTAAGTCCATGAGGTATTCGACAGTATGCATTCTGTAATCTTCTTCTTTAGGAAGATAACGTCTTGAGACTCCGGTGGCATCGACCAGGAGGTCGTAGGATCCCTTCACTGTTTCGCGGGACCACTTGCAATCTTTCAGCAGATCAGCTTCAAGCTTGTTCTTGTCAAATGTTACCATCCCCCTGGATCGAAACCTGATCTCCCTTTGAGATGCCCCCGAAAATATGATTTCGCCAGCTTCACTCTCTATATACGTGGAAAAGTCCAAGTTAGTCCAGGACAGCAGATCTGTCATGCTGTGCCGGTTAGCAGCGTATCCGCATGGTATATAGTAACAGGCCTTCTTTGGATCGAATCCAAATGCTTCAAATCCTGATCGCGTTAAAAGATGCAAAAGGTATGATCCTGACGATCCGAGGCCGGCAACTGCAATCCTCATCGTAGGGTATTTTGATGAACCCTTTTATAATGTCGTTAGGGGTTCGAGGGTAGCTGTAAAACTCCGGTACTTTAGCATGGGGATACACGGACTTCCCTCAACGGAAAAACAATATTTGATAAAGATTGTGAAATAACATAAATAGCATCTTCAAAGCCTACAGATTCCGAATGTATCCCAATGAAGAGCAGAAGATCCTGCTTGAGAAGCACTTTGGATAATGTCGCTTTGTGTGGAATCATTTCCTTGATATGCGGAACAAAAGTTATACGGAAACAGGCAAAGGTATGAGCTAAAAGGAGATGGCATTAATTCTTCCAGCATTGAAAGAACAGAATGAGTGGATGAAAGAAATAAATTCCCAGAGCACTCAGCAGGTTTTAATGCAACTTGAGAGTGCCTTTCATGGGTTTTTCAAGTAAACCGCAAGATATCCCAACTTCAAAAACAAGAGAAGCAATAGGTCATTCACAGTTCCTCAGCATTTTACCATCAATGACAACCATATAATAATCCAGAAATTCAGACACCGATACGTATGTTTGTGCATAGAACGATTGAAGGAGAAGCAAGAAATCTCACAATATCAAAAACACCTGCTGGAGAATAATACGTTTCGGTTCTTGCTGAAACAGGAAGCCCCAATCCTTAAGGATTAGGATGATGTCACCATTTCTTATGGCGCTTCTCGTCAAGTTCGGATATGTGGGAACATGCTTTACTGGATTTCAGAAGGGAAATGGAGAAAACAGCATTGAGGATTCAATCCTCGCCATACTAAAAAAGTACAAGATTTCTGATGATATGCGATCAGCTGCAAGAACAGACAGGGACGTTTCCGCAGCTGGGAATGTTTTCATGATCAGGGCAGTTATGGAACCTGAGAAGATCATGAAGATACTGAATGCCCATTCGCCCAATATATATTTTATTGCCTACAGCTTCGTTGATGATGACTTTAATCCCAGGCATTGCAAGACAAAAAGATACACTTACATGCTAAAAAACCCCATACCCTCTTTTGCTAGCACAGTGAAAAAGTTTGAGGGCGAGCATGATTTCAGCGCATACTGCAGAAAGGATGCCAGACCAACATTACGAAGCATAAAAAGCATTGAATGCGAGGCGCAAGGAGACCTGCTAAAGATAACCATAGAGGGTCAGAGCTTTGTATGGGAGCAGATCCGTTCGATCATAGGCTTTTGCAACAGCCCACTAATGAAAGATCACTTCTCAGACCCTTTTGTAAATCCGCCTGATAGGAGAATTGTCGCTCCGCCCGAACCTCTTCTTCTTTCAGATATTTCGTACGATGGAATAACGTTCACTGGATTTATTTTTCCCGATAAGCTGAGGTCCTTAAGAGAACAGATTGATTTTCACAACCTCAGGGCAAAAATAGATGAGCAGATACTGCAGGCAATTCATGCTAAAACCAGAGAGTTATAATAAACTTAAGGCATCATATTCTATGCTCTTCAAAACTGCAGCCGACGTATTCGAGCAGATTTCAAATACAAGCAAGAGAACTGAAATCACCAAAGCACTTGCTGACCTTTTTGCACAGGCTGACTCGGATCTGAAGAGTCTTGTTTACTTCGTTCAGGGAAAGCTTGCACCTGATTACGAAGGGATAGAGTCTGGACTGTCGGATAAGTCTATAATTAAGGTATTTTCAAGTATTTCAGGCAGGAGCGAGCAGGATATTACAGGTCTATTCCACAAAGTGGGAGATCTAGGTGTGGTAGCGGAAGAGATAATGACTGAGAAACTGCAGAAGTCACTGCTTTCTACGCAACTTACTGTCGGTGACCTCCATGCAAAGCTGCTTGAAATAGCTGAATCGTCCGGATCCGGAAGCAACAGGAACAAGACAGGCTTGCTCGAGAGCATACTGCTTGATGCAAGTCCCAATGAATCGAAATACATATGCAGGATACTGACTGGAAAACTTAGGCTTGGCGCTTCCGACATAACCATTCTCAATGCGCTATCACAGGCATTCAGCTATGAAGATTCCGACGAGGTTGAAAATGCGTATAACTTTCATCCCGACATAGGTTTTATCGCTGAGCTCTTGAAATCAAAAGACATCCGGAAGATCAAGGAAATCGGCCCTGAGCCTGGGATACCAATAAAGGTAATGCTCGCAGAGCGTCTTCCAGATATAGCCCAGATTATGGAAAAGATGGGGGACGAAGTCGCCTTTGAATACAAGTACGATGGAATCAGGTCACAGATACACAAAATGGGCGAGAAAGTCATCATATATTCTCGTGGAACCGAGAACCAGACGGAACAGTTTCCGGATATCGTAAAAGCGGTGAAGGAAACATTTCGCGGCCGGAACTGCATCCTGGACGGCGAGGCTGTGCCTGTAAACCCTGAAACAGGGGAAATATATCCTTTTCAGGCAGTTTCACAACGCAGGGGCAGAAAATACAACCTTGATGCCACAATCCAGGAGATTCCGCTGGTAGTGTTTCTCTTCGACATACTCTATCTGGATGGAAGATCCATGGTGAAACTCCCATATATGGAGCGAAGGAAAACTCTGGAGGAACTCTTCGAAGAGAATCAGGGAATAAAGAGAGCAACGCAGTTGGTCTCCGGAGACCAGAACAAGCTTGCACTCTTTTTTGAACAGGCAATTCAGGACGGCTGCGAGGGCATTGTAGCGAAAAACGTAACGGAGAAGTCTGTTTACAGGGCAGGTGCAAGAGGCTGGCTATGGATCAAGATGAAGCGTGACTACAAGTCTGAACTCGCCGACACACTTGATCTGGTGGTAGTTGGTGCCTTTGCAGGCCATGGCAGAAGAAAGGGGGCATATGGTGCACTCCTTATGGCTTCGTATAATTCCGATATGGATCGCTTCGAGACTGTATGTAAGCTTGGCACAGGATTCAACGACGATGTATTATTCGGGTTGCCCAAGATGCTTTTGCCGTTCACTTCCAAAGAAAAGCCAAATTCCGTTGAATCTAAAATAAAGGCAGATTTCTGGTTCAATCCTTCTCTTGTCATGGAGATTTCAGGGGCGGAAATAACGCTCAGCCCCGTGCATACGTGCGCTATGGGTCTATTCCGTCCGGATAGCGGTATTGCTATCAGATTTCCAAGGTTTACAGGCAGGTTCCGCCAAGACAAGAATGCCTTTGACTGCACCTCCACGACAGAGATAATAGAGATGTACCAGAGTCAGGCTAAAAAAACGGCACCGTCATAATAAAAAAATAGACGATGCCAAATGAATTAAGTTAAATTTAATCGTTCTTGTATTTTCTGTCGTCGCTTCGGCCGTAGTCGCTGTTTCCTCTTCTGTATCCGCCACCGCCGCCGCTTCCACGTGATCCGCCGAACCTTCTGTATTCATTCTCGTATTCTTTCTCGCTCATGTCAAGCGACTCATTGATATCTGAAACTTCCTCGGTTCCTTCTGACATTGATCCATATTTGCCGACATTGAGTCTCATATGTCCCCTTACGAGGGATATGTACCCGTTGTCTATGTATATGGTCTTTCCGTCTGCAACCTGCTGTGCTTGGTCTCCCCAGAGTGAGAGTATTATTTTTCCAGTGTCATCGGCTAAGACAACCTCAGTCACAGATTTTCCTTCTCCGTATCTGGTCTGTATTTCCTTGGGCTCGCTTATAGAGACTACTTTCCCCAGAACGTTCACACGTCTGGAAGAAGGAGTCAAATCTTTAATTTTGGTAGTTCCTTCCATTCGATTACTTCCTTTTTGTCTAAAAAGACTTTTCTATATTTGATAGCGGTATTAAATGGTATTGTACATGGAACGTATTATTGCGTTACTTAAAAAGATAATACGAATGCACTTGAAAGCCTCGTCAAATTCGGGTAAACCAAATCATCCTTTGCCCTTTTAAGTACACTTATCGTTCAGTGCAGCGCAAATTAAAAATTACAAGTCATGATGTTGCATAAGGATCTTAAATGCACTTACTCGGAAAGAACATTACGCTCTATAGATACAAGGCTGAGGCAGCTCTTAAGAATGAAATGCTTCAAGATCTTGACGAACCGGAAATATGCAGCATCTACATACCAGATAGCATGGTTCCTTTCATACACAATAACCCTGAGGAGAAGATAGATTTTATAGAAGACGACAACAGGAGTGCTATACTCCCGGATCCATTTGTCTCAATCGGCGGAATTCGCTATTTCCTGTCTGTCAAAGGGATCGGGTCCACAACCGATCCTTTCTCTATGCGATCGCTTGACAGGTTCCATGTCAGTTCGCTTGTCAACCTTTTGGAAATAAAAGAAAAGTTGATGGATCATGAATCAAAGTCAAACAGGTTCATAACAGGTGAGCTATGGTTGAGGGGTTCACCATACGGGGGACAGGGGTTGGAGCATGCCACAATTGCTATGAAAGCTTCCAGTTATGCGAATGAAACTTCAATCAATGGTTTCCGCATAGCACCGCTGGTGCGAGTTAATTTTATTCCAGAAGAATTGGAGAGGGCTGTAAAAGAAATATACTGGTACAGGAAATTCAGGGGAAGAATAGTTCAGGAAATCAGGCTTGTGCCGTCTAACGTCAGGATCTATTTTCATTCAAACAATACAGTAGGAAGCAACGCAAAACAGGTCTTTGACTTGTTTGGTTTAGATACCGAAGAAAAGACATTCATGTTTGAGGTTAACTTCGTTAGGAGTGCAATTGCTATGCTAACTCTTTTCCCAAGGACTATGTCAAGAACACCTGATGGTTTCTATTCCGGGCTTGATTTCTATGATGTGTGGCTTGACAAGGACGCAGTGATTGCACCCGACGGCACAATATTCTTTGTCGATCTTGAGGGGATTGAGGCCATTCAGATTAGAAAGGAGAAGGTTAGGGACAAGATAGAAGAGCAGATATTCAGATCACTTTACGAATTCATGTTTGCATATGAGCAGATAGACCATGAAAGAAGAAACAGGTTCAATGGATCCTGGGACAGAAAAGTACAGTTCGAAATCCTGCTAAAGGAGGCCATGAAGTTGGATCCTTTCATAAATATAATCGTTGACGGTGCCACCCTAAAAATGTTGGTAAAAAACGCACTTGGCGATGAAGAATTAAATATGGAGTTTCCAATCCTAGACAGATAGAAACATGAAATGTAGAGAAGTTAGCAATTTTTTCAACCAGATCTCTTCTAGAGCAATATCTTCTATTCCTTCCCAGCCTGATTTGGATTTCTTCAAAAAAAACAATCTAATTAATCTGTTCACCAAGGATGAGTATAACCAATTGGCAAACGATGTGAGCCAGATCCAGGCTTTACAGAAGGCGGTCGGAGATGAGAAAAATTCCATTTATACAATGAGATCCAGTTATGACCAGGACTATAAAGAGAAACATTCACTCCTTTTCCATCTAGAAGGCAGGGGAAAAAAGGAAGCTGAAGAACAAAAGATGGAACAGGACACTCAAGCCCTGAAAGATGAAGAGGGAGAACTAACCGCGGAAGAAGGAAAGATAGCTGATCTCATAAGAAAGAAATCTGTCCTTGATGGATTGACCCAATCTGAGGATTATTATATTTCACTGACTAACCAGGGGAAACTTATGTCAAGCAGCCTCGGAATAAGAATGTACAGGGTTTCCGACATGGAATTCAGCGATTTTGTTTCTCAGCAAGACTCACTGAACAGCCAACTTATAATGATCGCAAATGAGACCTTCAACCATTTCCGCAACTTATCTTCTTCGTTGAATGATGTCGATCCTTCGCATATCTGGAGCAGTGCGGTTGGCCTGGCGAAGATACAGGGAGATACCGCAGCACTGGACAGCAAGTTTCTAAAGTCTTATTCATTGATGAGAGAGCTTACTAAGAATAATGACAACGCTATGATGGCTGCAGAGATCATCGCCTCATCTAATGAGAATCCGGAAAATGCGTACGGATCGATCTCAGATCTGAATCACCAGGTCAGGCATCTTGCACATGTTGACAAGGAAGCCTCCGTAGGTATTGCAGCCATTCTCTATTTCGGGAGATCATTTGATGGCACCTTCCCTGTTCAAAAGCTGATAGATTATAAGCAGGTAACCCGGTCAGATGAAGCGGCTGCCATAATGGCCATAATCAACAAACAAGAGGAGGAAATTACAGGCAAGTTCAAGGCTATGAGGTCAATCTTTTCAGCCTGGGGATATACTTATTCAGAGGATACGGAACTGTCTTCAGCCTACCTTGCCATATCTGACATTCCTGAGGAAGGTTTCCAGACCAAGCTTGGCATCATTATCAACGGCATAAAATCCTATCTCGAATATCCTCTTGTTGCATCATCAATCCTGGCATCCATACCGGTTATGGAGGCAAACGAAACTCTTGATCTCGTGGAGCAGGCTTATTCAATCATTGGCAGGGTTGCTACAGGCTTGAGCCAATCCGAACTTATTGGGCTTGCCGTGAGGGCTATAAATGGCATAAGGAACGAGATAGTCAGAAACATGGACACAACTGCAAAGCTTGTCAACACCCCTGTCCAGCTTTCATACAGGCCAATGGGAATGATGTGGATGCCTTTCTTTGTCCCTCTGATTGTGGTACATTCCAGCTATTATTCAACATTCAGTTCAATCGGAGGAGTCCATCCTGGCCACGTTCATGTGTCCGGAGGAATGCAAGGTTGAAATCATATTTTCCGTTAATTCTTATGGCTCTTATGATCCTTGCCTTTGTGCCTTCAGGCACTGCAAGCCATTACGTACCCGCCTCAGGGACATACTTCAATTATGAGGAAATAACGAACCTGAATGACGGAAAAGGCATATATAGCGGATATACGCAGCAATGCTACATAAACGGGACAGAACGCGTTGTGAACGTTTCTGCAGGGATAGCGAGCATGACTTACGCCTATAACTGTACATTCACAAACAACACTGGAGTGTATACCTCGGTTCCATCAAGCGGAAAATTCACATTCTCAACGCAAACTTTCCTCTACGTGAACGGAACAGATAACCTGACAGGCTACGTGAATCCTACAGTGTGGTTCTACATCAACAACACTCTCTCCGCAGGGGATACATTTGAAATGCTGAACACACAGATGCAGGTTGTCTCGACGGATTATTCATACAAGCTTCAGAGCAAGGACAGCTATGTTTCCACGATTTACGCAGAGGGAAATGGTTCCTATCAGAATGGAAACTTATCTGCAACATTTAACTGTAAGGCGTATTATGATCCATCTACCGGTTTCATTGTCGGTTATCTGTACACCGAGCATGATACTAGTAACTTAGGAAATGGATACGTCTTCACAGAATCGCTCTTTGTGACAGGCACAAGCTACAGTCTGACTCCTGCATCTCCACCCCCGAGCAATGGAAATGGTTCCGATATCCTTCTTTACGTTGTTCTTCTCGTAATTTTATTGCTTGTTATAGTGGCAATACTTGTTGCCCTGTCCAGAAGACATAGGAAGGAGAAGATTCCGAAACATCCGACCCAGGGTAATGTTAATTTCGCCGTTCCTCCTGTTAGTCAGAACCCACCAATTGCCCAGACCCCGCCGCCACTTAACTTCAACGCACAGCAGCCCGAGGTTCAGCAGATAGTCGTTAAGGAGGTGGTGAAGGTTAAATGCCAGTACTGCGGTTCTCTAATGGACTCGACTGCTGAAAGATGCCCGGTTTGTGGAGCACCAAGAAGTTAGAACAGGTTCCACGGGAGAATCCTACAGCTACTTGAGTCGGTAGAGAAAAATCTTCCCCCTTTCAACAAAACCAGCCCTCAATGCAATGTCCTTTGAAGCCGGGTTATTATCAGAAATCTCAGAGAAGGCTTTGTCGACTCCTAGATCCTTCATCCACAATAACCTTGCATAAAGGAGATCAGTTCCAATCCCGGCTTTCCGGTACCTTGGCTTTACTCCTAGCGAGATGAGGTGCCCCATTTTTTCCTCTATGGAACACCATCCTAAACCCATAATTTCTTCTCCGGACTTTGAGGCAAAGCACCTGTCTCCATTTCGGAGGGCTGACTCCACCCATCGCAGATTCATCCCTCTGAAAATGTAGTTCATTGCATTCTTTATCTCAGTAGTGTCGGAGAGACCGAGCAAAGATACCTCGTTTGAGAACGAATGAATCAAGTCTGATGAGAAAAGATCCAGTTCGAGTATCGAGAAAGGTTCATTTTCTATGTCTTCTTTCAACTCACAGAATAAAAAGCAATCGGACGCTGGTTCGATATAATGGTTTAGAAGTAACCTGGAATTGGTGAAAACTGTGCCAATCCTTTCCACAGTATCAAAAATGTAGACGCAATCTACTAATTTATCATCATTGAAAGCAATTTCAGCTATACCTCCAACATCCAATGTTTCTCTTATAAAGTGTTTAATGAATGGATCGAGTATGGAAATTTTATCGATGTGAAGAGTATCCAGGTTGTCATTCCGGTTAAGGCGGACAAAAATATGTCCCAACTCATTGTCTTTATTGACACTGTACATTCTAGCCTACCAATACCTGAAAAAATATATAGTATTTCTGATCGCAATTTGCAAAATAACCAAATGAAATATAGGTCATGTAAGAAAGCTTTCATAAAATTTATAGATGTTTGTTTACATTCTATCTAATGGGAAAAATGGTGAGAAAGCTGATTAAAATGTCCGGACACCAAACTGGTTCAGCGATAATACAGGGAAGAACAACATACCGTGAATCCTACTATTGGAATTATTATCCGGACGAGATTATTGTAGAGCTTAAGAAAAGACTATTCAAGGATAGAAAGATGCCGGTTGAAATAAACGTTACTATCGAATGGACGGATCCGGAGGTTCAAGCAGTAACAAATAATACCAAACCCGATTCATCTTAAAGTCTATAACTATCTCTGAACAACGATGAATAAATGTTCTAAATTTACTGAGGAATATTAACTGCATGAAAGAATATAAAGTTTGCATAGATAATTCAATGAAATTTCAAATAGGAACTATCTAATTCTGCAATTATCATTCCATGTTCTTTGATACCCTGTCTTGAACCACTGATTTCTGTCGAGAAATATATAAATTTATGATAAGGCGTGAAGTCACAGGAAGGTCAGGAAAACTGCTTCTATCTCTTAGCGTCAAATTCCTCTCTAGCTTTTCTCACTAAAGAAGGATCATCTGAAAGACGCATGCAGACGTTAACGGTGGACTCTATTCCTATTTCAAGGCTCTGGCGGGCTTTCAACGGGTCTGCATATTTTCTGAACTCGTCTGAGTGGCCAGGAATGCCTTCAGGTGAAATCTTCACATCTATATGCCCGGTGGGAACTACCCTGCTTACGTTGCCCTCATCTGTACTTCCCGAAGGGATCATGTCATCCTTTATGGTCAGGTAATCCACCTTTCTTGCCGAAAGAGTCTCTCCCAGCAGGTTGTCCAGAATTGAATTGGTCTTATATCCCCTGTAGACAGGTGATGTGGGTGTTATGTCAAGAGAGCACCCTATGGAATCGGCAGAAGATTTTGCTATCCTCTTCATTTTATCAACCATTTGCTGCAGGAAAGGGGCAGAAGTAGACCTGAGATCAACTTCAAGCACAGATTTTTCCGGGACCACATTTGTTGCGGTACCGGCTTCCCTGAAATACATACCAATGACAGGATGCTTATCTGACTTTATCGAATCGCGCATAAAGTTTATTCCAATATAAGCAAGAACTGCAGCATCAAGAGCATTTATACCGTATTCCGGGGAATCTGCAGCATGTGCTGCCTTTCCAGTAAAAGTGAGAAGATATGAAACATCCGAATAGGACGCGGATCCCACCGCCCAGACGTCTGAAGGATGCATTCCAAACATAACATCTGTTTTGTTGAAAACGCCATCGTCAGCCATCTTGACCTTGCTGCCAGAATATTCCCCTATTCCCTCTTCCGAAGGTGTGCCATAAACCTCTATGGTTCCTCCAGGCATTTTTTCAGCAAGAACAATGGCAACTCCGTAGGCCCACGCAGATATAAGATTGTGACCGCATGAATGACCATTCGGAAGAGCATCGTATTCAGCAAGAAGACCAATCACAGGATGTCCATTTCCCTTGCTTGCCTTGAACGCAGTGTTCATTCCGTCAAAGGGTTTCTGGACAGTAAATCCCCTCGCCTTCAGCT
>JAJYZI010000025.1 GCA_021800105.1 Thermoplasmata archaeon | reverse complement strand
CTCTGCAATTCTTGCCTGCTCGGCTGTCGTAACATCCATTATAACCCCTCCCTTCGTCATCTTTGCGAAGCCTCTTTTCAAGAGATCTTCCCCTAATCTCAGATCTGTGATATTCGGTGACATATCTAATGTATACTTAGAAAATATAAATAGGTATAGCGAACCGGATCCTGATATTTGCAAAGAAGCGGCAAAGCCTCCAAATCACCTTTCTTCGCGTCAGGTAAGTTATATACCGCATTCAGGACGATTTGTAAGTAACCCACGCCCCAGGCTTTTTCTTTCAGCTTAATCTTCTTTTCATACTAATGTTGGTCAAGGGAATGCTAAAATCTGTCAATCTGAAAATTTTGTAAAACTAGTTCCAGAATAATATAATATAAAATAATGCGATGACAAGGCAATGGATCCTGTTTCTATACTGCTTTCATTCATATCGGTTATTGTGGCAGGATTCCTTGCAGGATTGTTAGGTTCTCTTACAGGACTAGGCGGTGGCACCGTTCTCGTCCCTGTTCTGACACTCTTCCTTGGTATTCCAATAGTGTTTGCAACTGGCGCTTCCCTTATATCTACTATTGCAACATCAGCCGGATCAGCCTCCGGCTACACAAAAAGCAAGATCGCAAACATCAGGATAGCGATTGGACTTGAAGTTGCAACCACAACAGGAGCGATCGTGGGAAGCCTCACCCTGATTGCCGTTTACAAGACGGGGTTGATATGGATAATCTATGTTATATTCGGGTTAGTCCTGCTGATTTCGCTTGTGCCCACGATCAACCGTGCAAGGTTTGAACTGCCTAAGCCGATGAAGCCGGACTGGACAACAAGAATATTCAACCTTTACGGAACATACTATGACCAGAAACTGAGGAAACAGGTGGATTACCATGCAGTCAGGTGGTGGCTGGGGGAAATAGTCATGTTCTTTGCTGGATTCATATCAGGTCTTCTCGGCATAGGAAGCGGAGCCCTGAAGGTTCTTGGCATGGACTGGGCAATGAACCTGCCCATGAAGGTCACAACCACAAGCAGTAACTTCATGATAGGGATAACAGCAGCCACCGGAAGCTCAATATACTGGTTTGCCGGTTATATACAGCCATTCCTTGCCGCAGCGACTGCAATTGGGGTGCTGGCGGGTGCATATCTTGGCTCGAAAATACTTGTGAGGATAACTAACGTCAGGATAAGGTGGATATTCTTCTGGGTCCTTGCTTTCCTGGGCGTAGACATGATATTCAGCGGAATTGCAATCAAGCAGGGACTGCCTTCCACAGGTACTGTATCATATATCGGTTTCGGTGTCTCTATAGTGATCTCGATAGTGCTGCTTCTTCTGCTGTACGCAAAAGTAAGGAGGGATAGATTACATGCCTAAACTTGACCAGGACTCAATAACAAGCATGATCCTGAAATCCGGAGTTATCTTGAGCCTCTCACTTATTATTTTAGGGGTCGTGCTGATCTTTATCAGGGGCGGAGGGGACGGCATATCGCTATCACAGATAGCAAACTACCATAATCCAGGATACACGATAACGTCAAAATCATTGCTGCCAGCTAATTTCCTTCAGGGACTGATTAATGGCGATGGTCTTTATTTCATATCAGTTGGATTGTGGGTTCTGATTTTCACGCCGCTTACCGTGCTGATTGATGCGCTTGTAACATTCGGCCATGAGAGAAACAAGCTTTACACACTTCTGGATGCAATAGTGCTGTTCAACCTGCTTATTGCAATCTTTGTTATTCCGAGATTCATAGGCTGAGCAGATAATCACCTAATGACATTTCTTGGTGCGCAAAAAAGAAAAGATTAATTTTGCCTGGCGATAGCTGTATATGTGCAGGATGATGCTCCTGAAAGGAAACTTCGAATCCGCGATAAATCCGCTTATGTCGGCCTTCAAGGAAGTATGCAAGAATGACCCGCTCAACAAGGAACCGGACGGTTCAGTCTACAGTCACCCGGATGGCTGGGGATATTTGAACATAAGTGATACCATCGAATATGGCAGGTACGCTAAGCCCGTTTTTGATGCCGATGGCCCTGAGGTGCATGAGGGGCTGCTCATGCTACATGCGAGGAAAACAAGCACAGGCGAACCGGTCGGAGTCGGTTTTGTGCATCCTTTTCATGCATTCGATGCCGAATCTGACTACTGGCTGAGTCATAACGGTGATTTTGACAAGGCGAGAATAGCAGAATACTTGGGAGTACAGGTTCCGGTAGGAGAATCTGACACCCAGGTTTTTCTTGATCTATTAATGCGGCAGCCCGGCAATGCAAGGAATAAACTTCATCATGCAATAAAGGCCGTTAACGATCTTAAAGCGATCAAGTCAATCGCCAATATCTTCCTGGTCTCCTATAACCGGATTTCTAGAGAAAAGGAAGGGCTGGCCTATACCGACGCTCCGGAAAGCACAGAATACGGGGAGAATTCCAGGCTGTATTCCTCGGGTAGCAAGAAGATACGACTAATCTTTTCCTCAAGCGTAGCGTTTTCCAGGCACTTCAGGTACATGGATTTCCAGGCGATTGAAAAGATTCCCCGCGGAAAGATTGTTGAGATATAGAAAGAACGCTTTAGATATTTGGCATGCGCTATCTGGAGCAGCGGATTGCTAGCTTTAATACCTAGTTTTGCCTTATGATAGCCATGGTAAAAGCTCTGTTAGAGACCAACATGGGAAACATAGAGATAGAACTCTTTGAGAAGGAAATGCCGGTAACCGCAGGCAACTTCAGGAAACTGGTTGAAAAGGGATTCTACAACGGCGTTATTTTCCACAGGGTGATCAAGGACTTCATGATACAGGGAGGCGATCCAACAGGAACAGGAATGGGAGGTCCAGGTTATTCAATCAAGGATGAATTCTCAAAAAACAACAGGAATGACCGGGGGACAATTTCAATGGCAAACGCAGGCCCGAACACCGGGGGAAGCCAGTTCTTCATCAACCTTGTCAATAATAACTACCTGGACAGGAAGCATCCTGTGTTCGGCAAGATAGTGAAAGGGATGGATGTTGTCGACAAGATCGGATCTTCGAAGACTGATGCAGGCGACAGGCCTGTCAACAAGGTCGTCATCAATAAGGCCACGATCACTTCCTGAAAAATGCCGATCATAAAAAAGAATCATTACTTCCCTGCATTATTGCCATTATTTTTTTATCAATCTTAACGATAAGCTTCATGAAATGACAGATTCAAGCATAATAGTAACAGGCGGTGCCGGCTTCATAGGCAGCAACCTGGTCGAAGCCCTTTCCAAAGACAATTCAGTGATCGTTGTAGACAACCTGCACACGGGATCAAGGGACAACATATCCGGCCCGGTAAAATCAGGCGTCAAATTCCTGAAGAAGGATGCCAGGGATATAGGCGAAATAAAAGAGAAAGTGTCATGCATCTACCACCTTGGTTTCTATTCCGCTTCTCCAATGTACAGGGAGAACCCGCATCTTGTGGCTGAGGTCATAGACGGAATGATATCTGTCCTTGAGCTTGCAAGAAAGAACGACTGCCCTGTTGTCTTCTCATCGACATCTTCCATATATAACGGGATAAAACCACCCCACAGGGAGGACGTTATCCCCGGAGTCACCGATTACTACACAGAAGGAAGGATAGAGGCGGAGCGCCTATCAGAGCTGTATTACAGGTTATATGGGCTGAATGTTTCCGCCATGAGGTTTTTCTCTGTCTATGGCTTTCATGAAGATGCAAAGCATGGCTATGCCAACCTTGCGACCCAGTTCATGAAGGCAATGATAAAGAACGAGCAGCCCGTGATATACGGCGATGGAACACAGAGAAGGGACTTTGTCTTCGTCACCGATGTGGTGGATGCCCTGCTTAAAGCATCAACGTCGAAAGGCTTCGAGGTATACAACGTCGGGTCTGGAGTAAACTATTCACTGAACGAACTGGTGGACAAGATAAACAATCTACTTGGAAGCAGCATAAGCGCTAAATACATTGAGATGCCGGTGAAAAACTATGTGATGGAGACGCTTGCCGATACCACGAAGGCGAGCAGGAAGCTTGGCTTCAAGGCAAAAATAGACCTTGATTCAGGCCTCCGCACTCTTGCAAAGTATTATGGTGCAAAATGATAGAAAATTCAATGTACATGGCCAGAGCTCCGCTCCGGATAACTTTCGTCGGAGGAGGTACGGACATTGCAGATTTTTATAGATCCCATGGCCCGGGAATATGCGTCTCGGCTGCAATCGACAAATACATTTTCGTTCTAGTAAACAAGAAATTTGATTCGCAGATAAGGGTGAGCTACTCGAAAACAGAGATCGTGGATACTGTCGCCGAGATACAGCACCCCACTGTAAGGGAAGCACTGAAATACCTTGGGATCGATGGTGGAATAGAAATTGTCAGCATATCGGACATTCCATCGCAGGGAACCGGGCTTGGATCAAGTAGCACTTTCCTGGTGAGCCTCCTGCATGCCCTCCACTCCTATATCGGGCAGTTCGCTTCGGCGTCCACACTTGCGCAGGAAGCAGTCAAGATAGAAAGGGAAATACTGCGGGAGCCGGGAGGCAAACAGGACCAGTATATTGCCGCATACGGCGGAGTCAGGTCTTTCACCTTCCAGCCAGACGAATCCGTGAAGGTGACTCCTATTATAATGAAGCAGGCCGAGCTTCAGCGTCTCCAGTCCGCCATCCTGCTTCTCTATACGGGCAAGACAAGGGCATCTACCGAGATCCACAGGAAGCAATCCCAGGGAATGCACCAGAATATCAAGAGTTACGAAAGAATGGTGCAGATTGCCGAGGAATTCCCGCGCTCCCTCAATAAAGGGGATCTGGAGGAGGCTGGAAGACTTGTTGACGAGAACTGGAAGCTTAAATCCGGGTTGGCAGACGGAATCTCAAGCGAGTCCATTTCTGCTTTGTACGAGAAGGGGATCAGGGCAGGAGCATACGGAGGAAAGCTGGTCGGAGCCGGTGGTGGCGGCTTCCTTCTCTTTATAGTCGATCCCGACAGGAGATCCAGTGTAAAAGAGGCTCTTCATGACCTCAGGGAAGTTGAGGTGGGCTTTGACTACAACGGATCAAGCATCATATATGTAGGCGACTGAGTTCTCAACATTTTTCTCTTGATTTTTTATTTTCCTTCTCCAACTATCATGAGCTGTCTTTTTATTAACTGGCGCAACCCATCCGGCTTATAAGCGAAATCGTATTATGCTGTTATTTCATGTTATATATATGTTTCTGGGGCGATTGCAAGAGCTGGATCATCTGAAAAAACTGCATATGAAGGGCGGAAAGAAACTCCTGACAATTTCAGGCACAGTTGGATCGGGGAAAACTGAACTGGTCAACCAACTGATGTCAACATGCAGGTCCATATACCTGATACCGAATGGGTATGGAGAGAAAGGCATCGTGGGATCATTCTGGTCCCAGATTGTTGCATCTGGAATGGGGAAGTCGGTCAGGACACCCGAGACTTATGCAGACATTCTTCAATTTATAAAGGACGAGTCGGTAATGCAGGGCCTTTTGCTTGTCATTGACTCATTCCAGGATATCGTGAACCAGTCCAGAAGATTCGTGCCTGATTTCAATTTTTGGTGGGACTCCCTTCCCCCTTCACAGAACCTTACTGTCATACTGCTAATGGAGAGCCCGGTTATCCCAGGACCGGCCGAATTGAAGTCCTCTAACTCAATATTCAAGAGGGCAACGGAGAGTATGGTACTGGGAGATCTGTCTTATGCCGAGACCCTTCCTCTGCTGTCGGGTCTTACGCCTGAAGAAGCGATCAGCGTTTATTCTGTTTTTGGCGGACGTCCACATTCGCTGATGCAGTTTAATCCAAAGTTCAACCTGGAGAGGAACATTGAAGAGAATATCCTGAACAGATCAAGCTATCTTTACAATTTTGCCAAATTTACGCTTCTTTCTGGAGTGAATAACAGGGCCAAGATCCTCGAAATACTGCAACACATGGGATATGGGCCAAAGACTCTTGAGGAACTTTCTGCAGAGACGGGTATCGCAAAGAGGGAAATCCAGTCTGAGCTAAGGCTGCTGGAATCCAGGTATGCAATAATCCACAAGGGCAGCTTGCTTACTGACAAGCCTGCAGGAACAAGAGCAATCTTCTCCATAAGCGACAATTTTACAAGGTTCTGGTTCTCATTCATGAAGCCAAACATGGGCTTGCTTGAGCTTGGCAGGATACATGAAGTCAAGAACGCGATTCGCATAGACCTTGAGAGGCACACCGCAAAAACTTTTACGGAAATATGCCTCCAGCATTTTCATGACTATGTAGTAGGGCGAGAAAGGCAATTGCTGTACTATACATGGAAGGGCGAAACTTCTAAAATTGACATTGTAGCACTAGATAAGGAGACACTTGATGCATATTTTGTCGACACATACTGGACCAAGTCACCGCTGCTGAAGGACTCCGTTGAAGCGCTATCAGAGAAATCGAGAGAAGTTCCATGGATGCGGGGGAAGAGAAAGGATCATTTTGTCATATACTCCAAGATGGGATTCCGCTTTGAGTCCACCGAAGCACAGCTTGTAAACATCAACACGCTGCAGAGAGATTTATCAATGCCTAGGCCGGCCAAGCCGTAATAATTCATACTTATGATTATCCTGCCCATGCTACAGCGTATCTATGGTGTGTGCAGGATTTTGCAAGGGCACCGTTTATTCATTATCTTTTGATATTTTACTTGGATCAATAAAGCTATGGCGGACATAGAACGAAGGAAAAACTTTTATTAATGTATTCGTATAAGGTTCAATCGGTATAGGTGCAAAAATGGTTTCAAAGAAGAAGATTGGATTGATATCCGTGACGTTGGCTGTAGCGGCTCTTATGGTATTATCTGGAGTGGGCATGATGCTCTACAACGGAGTGAGCCCAGCAAGTACGCCAAGCCACCCTGCTAGCAAGCTAAATGGAAAAACCACACTTTCTCCAGTAAACTCACTGACTGCCTGGACACCTGGAACTGTGACTTCAAGCGAACCAGGATACACAGGCGGAGTTTATAAAGTGGCAAGCACCATTAACATAGGACACGAAAATATTTTGCTGCAAACTAGTTTATATTCGGGACTGTTAAGTGATGAGATTTACGACACAGCATATCAAGAATTGCCAAATGGTACATACATCCCTTGGCTTGCTTCATCATACACATATGAGAATACTTCTGCTCTTTCTAACCATACTACCTTTGATCCTTTGACTGGTAAATGGACTGAGTACAATCTGTCATACACCTTACATATTGTTCCAGGAGTCAAATGGACAGATTGGACCCCTGCAAATGCTTCATCAACTTACACATACTCAAATACACAGACTTACTACACTGCTTCTGGCACCCCTTATACACACACCTATTCAAGATACAAGTCAATGAGCATGTTGACTTACGAAGTCCAAGCTGCAGACTTTATTCTTTCATGGGAACTCCTAGTTCAATCAAAAGACTATAGCACAGAATTTTCTAATGTTGTAAATGTTATTCCGATAAATAATCTGACAGTTGAATATTTACTAAGTAATACTTCTGCAACATTCTCCACTTATACATTAGAAACTCCTGTCCTACCCTACCACATATGGGACTCGCACGAATACGCAGACGCAACCGGTTATTGGAACTATAACCCCTCAATGGGAACTGGTACAGGATATAATGACTGGGAGCTAGGTTACAATAAGGTGACGGGTTATGCACCAGGTTACGTAGGAACCGGTCCATTTATGATGGTGAATGCTTATAACCATACCAATGGTTATTATATATCAGGTCTTGGATGGGAACTGTACGCTAATCCTTACTATTTCATACAATATACTAATTCAACGACGTACGCTTCATTTATGGCCAATAACAGTTGGGCGACACCGACCCTGTGGCATCAATACACTCCTAAGATACTGGCTGTTGAATATCCTTATTACTCCACCCTGTCAGCCGCGGTTACTGCAATGTCTGAGCGTCTGGTTCAAACAATAACGGAGGGCGTTGACCCGAGCTTTGTCCCGGTCGTTGATACTTTCCCCAATACATACATTTTCCACAAGGCCTCTTCGGGGTACGGCTATATGCAGCTAAACTCGCATAGTGACCAGGCGCCGATGAATATCACTGCATTCAGACAGGCACTTAACTATGCTACAGATAAAGCATATCTAGCTACCGTCGTTGATTCCGGGTACGATATTCTTGGACAACCAATTATACCTCCGTCTGACCCACTTTGGAGAAATGACTCCACTCCTACTTATACATATAACCCTGCTAAAGCAGAAAGTCTCATTAGCGGTATCCCTGGAATGAAGAACGAAAGCGGTGTATGGTATTACAACAACGTGCGAGTAACCGCAAACATACAAATTACGAGTGCTGGACCAAATCCGCTTGGTGTAGAGGGTGCACTTATAATTGCTTCAGAGTGGACTTCAATTGGGGTTCCAACGACTGTTACGCAAGAATCGTTCACCACTTTACTCCCAAACCTAGACAACTACAACTATAATGTAATATCGCTGGGAATAACGGGAGTATCAGGAGATCCAACAGGCTTTTACCTTGAAACGTACAACTATAACTTTGGGTTAGGAACCGGATTTTATCTTGGGCCGTGGAGCACTATCAGCTATGGTGGCAAAACTCTTACTGGGGCACAAGTAAATGATACCTTAAACAACCTGACAGTTAAATTGAATTCCATAACCAATATAGTGACTAGGATCTCAATATCTGATGAAATACAAGGAATAGGAGCAATTGAATCAACATTGATCAACCTTGGTTATGGTATTGACATTCTTCCTTTCACAAACACAACGTTCACAAACATATCCGAGATAGAGGTTCCGTACGCTGCTTATATGTATTGGGCTGTTTTGACAACACATATGAGAACCAGCAGTCTTACGTCTCACTACACTTCAAAGTATGACGTATCAGTGCAGGTCAGCAACTCTACGTTCTTCAATGGTCAGAAGGGAACAGCTGTTGTGAAGGTAACCAGCAATTTGACAGGCGCCCCGGTGTCCGGTGCAAATGTTACGGTCGGAGTGTCTCCAAGTGGCGCAACATTAAATATTACAAGCGACACAGGTATAACTAACAGTGCGGGGCAATATGTCTGGAAATTTACCGTTCTAAGCACTCAGCCGCTTATTTACACAAGCCAATACTTCGGAAGACTTAACTTCACAGCAGTTGCAACAGGGAACTCGTCTGTTGAGCCAGGTTTGGGCTCTGCTCTCGCGAACGTACTTCCACAGGGACTAAAAGTTGTAACCCCGCCAACACCCAAACTATCGGGAAGCAACAAAGAGCTCTATTGGATGAAGTTTGAAAATGCTACGAATGGAAATCCGATATCTAACTTTAGTTATACTATACAAGTAGCAAGTGGAGCAATCCTTATGACGCCTGCCTATTCGGGCGAAACAGAAACGAATACATCTACGGCGCAATCCATAGTTTGTCCGGCTTGCCCAAGTGGGTATTTGAATTATTCGTACTATTCGGTTAATGACGTTGGAAATCCGTCCAATCCGAACGTCACTTCTATTAGTGGGTTGACTGGACCTAATGGTACTGTCTATTTCTGGATACAGGCAAACACCTCTTATGACTATGCATCCTATGGATACCAGAATTTCACCTACATCTTCCTTGGAAGTATTGCTGAAGGTACACCGGTTTCCGGGGCACCTTACTATATGCTTCCAGCTGAGTGGACCACATCTTCCAGCGTCAGCCCCATATTTGGTTCAAAGAACGGATATGGTGTCCAGCAGCCTATTGAGTTCCCGGTTGAGATGTTATCTGGAACCCCGAAGGATAATGTATCGATTAGTGTAAGCAGCGATACTATGGCCTACAATGGACATATTACTGTGTCCGCAACAGTAGTTAATGCTACTACTGGAGCGCCTGTAAAGGGATATACAGTGGATCTCGAATCACAGAATATTCTTGGTGCCAACAGAGGGTACTTCAATAACACGACTGGTACACTAATGCTAGCACCGAATCCGAACTATCTCTTTGGAAGTTCATATCTCTCGGCAATACAACTGGTGACGAATGCAAATGGTGTGGCTTCTGCTACTTTCTATCCAGGGTTCTACAACTATAATACTACAAAGGTCCTAGTGCCATCTCCATATGAGAAGAATTCCGCAGTTCCCTTTGACTCATTCATAATCACTGCACTAGGCCAGAACGGTACTGCTGCAACTCCTGTAGATTCACTGACAGTCTACTCGACACCAACATATCCTCCAACTTACACAGTTACCTTCAGTGAAAACGCGTTACCTGCAGGGACAGCTTGGACTGTTAACCTTTCAAACGGGCAGTCAAATACCTCTACGACATCATCAATGACATTTGAGTTGGTCAATGGCACTTATGGCTATGTGGTTTCATCTTCCGATGTTGACTACTTAAGTACATCTGGACAGATTACAGTCAATGGTGCCCCAGTAAGTCAACATGCTTCGTTCGTTTACTCTTACGAGGTCACTTTTAGTGAGACTGGCCTAGCGTCTGGTACCTCGTGGTCTGTAACTGTAAATGGCACTCTAATTTCCTCCTCATCTTCAGTTGCTACGGTAAGGGAAATTAATGGAACATACTCTTACTCAGTGGCTCCGGTTGCTGGCTACAGTCTAATATCTGCACATAGCGGCTCTTTCCAGGTTAAAGGTGCCCCAGTTAACATAAGTCTTGTTTTCAAGCAAGTCTTATATTCGGTGACTGTCACTGAATCAGGGCTGCCATCTGGGTCCAGTTGGTATGTAATGCTCGCTAATGGGACAAAATTGAACTCTACCTCCACAACAATTAGCTTTAATGAACCAAACGGCACTTACAGTGTTACTTTCAATACTACTGCCTCTAACTACCTACCGAGTTCATCTTCGGTTTCTTTCACTGTTTCAGGGCAATCTGTCTCTGTGTCTGTAAGTTTCCATTCAGTGTCAAAGACTTCCAACAATACTCTATTATATGTCGTAATTGGAGTAGTGGTTGCCGTCATAGTAATCGGAGCAGCTGCAGGGTTGATGATGAGAAGAAAGAAGCCTCCGGTCGGTCAATGAAAATTTTTTAATTTTCTATTATTTTTATAAATTTTAATTTGTCTATTTCATCGTCTAAGAGGAAATGCTATGAATGCTTTTGTCGCAGTAAGGAAATTAATTCAGGGAGTTGTTCTCCTTTTTCTAGTCGCTATTATCATTTTCGTCATATTCAGGTTGATGCCAGGTAATCCAGCTGATCTAATCCTTTTGTCATTCAAAGTTAAACCGGATTTACAGCAGAAGGAGGCGCTTCTTCGGCAATTTGGTCTTCAAAACGGTAAGTGGTCCTATACTGCATTTACGACATTTATGTACGACATGTTTTCAGGTAACTGGGGAAATGACTATTATTATGGAGCAACGGTGAGCCAGATCATTTTCACGGCTCTTCCATATACCCTGGTTCTCGTGGGATCTGCTGCGGTGCTTGGATGGATTTTTGGAATCCCACTTGGAATAACAACAACAAGACTGAGGGGGAAAAAGAGCGAGACTGCGATACTAACTTCAAGTTTGATTGTGAGTTCAATTCCTTATCTTGTACTGGCCGTTCTACTCTATCTCTACCTTATAGCTTACCTTCAGTGGTTTCCAGTTTCCGGGTATTTCAGTTTTACTGAACTAGAGCATCCAACTTTCTTCAGCGTTCTTAGTGTTATACGGACAATCGCCATACCATTGGTTTCTCTTTTCTTAATCGGGGCAGCAGGCCATTTGATCACGATGAGGGCAACAATGGTATCGATTTTAGGGGAGGATTTCATAACTACTGCAAGAGCCAAAGGCGTAAAGGAAAAGGATATACTGAGAAAGCACGCAGCACGAAATGCCCTTATTCCAGTATCTACAAGAATGGCACTAGAGTTTGCTTTGATTTTGAGTGGTGCATTGATAGTGGATATTATTTTTTCATATCCGGGAATAGGCTATTATCTGTACGAAGCAACATTGAAAGAGGATTACCCCTTGATTGAGGCTGCTACTTTTATGATTTCAGTTGTCACCATTTTCGCATATTTAATAGTAGATTACGTTCATGCTTGGTTGGACCCAAGAATTAGAGTTTAAGGTGATGTTTTGATAAGTGATGATAAGAAACAATACGAGAGCAACAAGCGCTTGCGGAAATTGAAGCGCCAGCGAACTTTGCAACATTATCGGGCACAGTTCAGAATTTACATGAAGTCCAAATATGGCAAAACAGGTTTTTATATCTTGTTAATATTTGCCATAATCGCCTTACTTTCGCCCTTATTGGCGCCGCAGCCATATTCTTATATAGCTCCGGGGATAGATACACACGTAGCAAAGGAAAGGGCTGCAATATATTTGGGTTCAAATAATACTACAAATAGGAGCGGACTCAGTTATTTTGGGCCATTGGCATCTTCACCGGGTACGACCGGTTCTTATGTAATTTATTATGCATTGTCAAATGGTTCTCTATACTCGGAAGGAATAGGCTCAACTAGTACGACGCCTGTTAACTCGTCTTTTTATCTTTACCGCGTTCCCGTTAGTAATAATAATACTCTTCTTTCTCCCATAATCATTCCATTACTTAATTATGGACCAGCTATTTCAGCGGGGCAGTATCAATTACAAAATTTTATTCTTTTGTCAACTTCGAACGGAAATCTGTACATTGGTAAGGCAGGTTGGACTGGAGCCGAAGTCGGTTCGGGAAAGCCAACATTCGTATCTGTTTCACATGGGTCTGTCAACGGTACGATTTCCTCACCACCGGTGAGTGATTCTGGACCACTTCAATTCACTCTTCCAACTTGGGTACCCTTTTATAATCTCCCTGGAGGTTACTATTCTAATCCAAGTGAAGAAATTGGGAATCCAGGTTTTATATTCGTAGTCTCACACAATATTACTGGCTATTACCTGAACGAATTCCAGGCCTTTCCTCTTGTTCACAGGTGGGCTATTAAATTGAACACAAATACCCCTCCAAGAAACGTCTTATATTACGGTTCTTACTTTGAGTTAGGGTTAGTAGCTGATCAGTCCTTGGTTATTGTGTCTTATAGTAGCAACCTTACAGCATATTCTCCACTTAATGGAAACCCTGTTTGGACCATCAAAACAAATAGCTCTGTGGTTCAGGGACCATATATCCCAAGGGATTATGAGCTTCAGTCGCTATCCTATAACTCATTATTCATTGCCACAGCAAATAACAATGTGTACTCTGTAAATCTGACGACTAGAAATCTTACTCTGATCTTGCACTCATCGTCTAGAATAACGGGTTTCGCAAGCTCCTATGGTAGTGTTGGTTTTCCTACCGTTCTTCTATCGGAGACTGCATCCAGTGTTTACATCACATCAAGTCTATACTCTGTTTTAAAGGAGGAAAACGGGACTGCGAATCTTAGTCTAAACAACAGCAATATCAATCATAACAACTATACTACCAGGAACTTTGTTCTTCCATCAGGTTATGGTAGTTATCTAACGAATCCGATCTACGACAATTTCGCTTCTACATTTATCATAGCGTCATCCCATGGTTTGATTTTCTCGTTGCAAACGGGAAATGGATCATACCCTTTCACCTGGAGGGCAACGCTTACCCCCACTCCAGTCAACGTTTCCCAACCCATAACTTTCTACGACGTGGCTACTGGCAGGAGCGTTATAGGTGTGATTGCATCTACAGGGATTTTTTACATATATGATACGAATGCATATGATCTGAACCCAATTCCTCCAACTTTTCATACAGTAACGGGGGCAATATTCCCTCTAGGAACGAATCAAGAGGGGCAGGATCTTTTCGCTCAGTTCATTCAAAGTTTTTGGACCGACTGGCTTCTTGGAGTCATGATAGGAATAGCAACAATTGCCATCGCATTACTTGCCGCAATGCTCATCGGCTACAAAGGGGGCGCAGTTGGAAGTATATTCGAAGTTGTCTCACTTTCAGTTTATCTTATACCAGGATTAGCTTTACTGATAGCATTGCAATCAGTAATTGGCTCGAGTTTCACTAATCTCGTATGGATCGTAACGATTGTTTCATGGCCATTTACGACATTCACGCTGATCGGAATAGTGAGACAAATCAAGTCCAGGACATTTGTTGAGGCTGCGAGGGTGTCGGGAGCAGGGTTCTTTGGCATAATGAGAAGACACATACTTCCTAATATTGCTCCCTTAACCCTTTACCTTCTTTCGCTTGCCATAAGCGGGGGAGTGGCAGCGGTAGCAGGATTGCAGTTTCTCGGCCTTGCACCGCTCAACCTTTCCACTTGGGGAGGAATGCTGAACTCCGTCCTTGGCAACTTTTACTATGCGGTACTCGCACCATGGTGGGTTCTACCTCCCGCAATTGCGCTAACAATGTTCATATTTGCTTTTATATTTGCATCGAGGGGACTTGATGAGGTCGTAAATCCACGCCTGAGGAGGCGCTAAATGCAAATAGGCGCTTTTAAGACAGACAGGACGATGAGCAAGACTATTGTCAGGGTTAATGACCTTTCTGTCAGGTTCAAGACAATTGATGGGGAGATACAGGCTCTTTCCAACATAAGCTTCGATCTTAAAGAAGGAGAAATTCTTGGAATAATCGGCGAGAGCGGATCAGGGAAATCAACACTTGCAACTGCGATGATGTCTTTATTGCCTGACAATGCAAGCGTTGGAGGTGAGGTACGGTTCGTCAACCGTATTGCAGGTGGCCTAGAGGACGAAGAAGTTGTGACTTCTGCCGAAACATCGGGAAGGGCTTACTTCAAGCTCCGCAAGTCGTCCAGACGGATCCTGGATGAGCGCCTTACAACATTGAGATGGAAATCTATCGCAATGGTCTTTCAAGGGGCAATGAACTCTCTAAATCCAGTATACACTGTAAGGAAGCAGATCCGTGAGGTCTTTGATATACATGAACCTCTCATGTCGGTCGAGGAGATTAATGACAGGATCAATGAGTCCTCGAAGCTTGCAGGTTTCAACACGAGGTTCCTGGATTCATACCCGCACCAGTTAAGCGGTGGAATGAAGCAGAGAGCCGTCATAGCCATGGCGCTTGCGCTCAATCCTCAGCTTATAATCGCAGACGAGCCCACAACAGGCCTTGATGTGATCACACAGGCCAAGATCATAAAGGAGCTCAAGAATCTCAGGGATAGTGGCATGATAAGGTCAATGGTGATCATATCCCACGATGTTGGCGTTGTATCCCAGCTGGCTGATCGTGTTGCCGTCCTTTATGCTGGCAAGATTATGGAACTCGGCACTGCAAAGGAAGTCTTCAAGAGCAGTTCGAATCCGTATACTGTGGCACTTCTTAGGAGCTATCCATCCATAAGATCGACGCGAACTTTTGTAACGGGAATTCCAGGAGCAGTTCCTGATCTGCTGAACTTGCCGAAAGCATGCTACTTTGCCACAAGGTGTTTCTATGTCAAGCCCGACTGCTCCAACCATTTGCCACAATATGTTGAGGCTTCGCCTGGCCACCTGAGCCTGTGCCTGCACACAAAGGAATTCGTGAACGACATGGGTGAGGGTGGATTGAAGCCGAGCGCTGAGAACATCCAGGAAAGCAAAGATTATGCGGATAAAGCATTCAACGTGATAGAGACTTCAAACCTTACAAAATATTTCGAGCTTTCCGCTAGTGCAGCAGGAGCTCTTTTTGGGCTGGGTAAAAAGAAATATGTCAGAGCCGTGGATCACATCGACCTTGAAATCAAGAAAGGGCAAATCCTTGGCGTTGTTGGCGAGAGCGGTTCTGGAAAGACTACTCTTGGACGAACAATCCTGATGACACTCCATCCGACATCCGGGAAAATTGTGTACTCCTACCTATCCAACGGGGAAGTAAAAAGAGTAGACGTTTCTGTACTGCACGAAAGATCAAGGGAATTCAGGGCTTACAGGAAGGCTACCCAGCTAATCTTCCAGGATCCATACGACTCAATAAATCCCAAGATGACCATTTTGGACATAGTGTCTGAGCCATTGTTATCGAGCATGGGATCGCACACATTCGCAGAACTCGATGAACTGAAAGCATCCAGTGAAAATGCATCGCTTCCGAAGAAGAAACCCCATGATCAACCAGATGTGCTTGCAGAGGTTTCAAGGGCGCTTGAAATTGCCAATCTTACTCCGTCAAGCAATTACATAAACAGGTACCCGCATGAACTTTCCGGCGGGGAAAGGCAGAGGGTCTCGATCGCCAGGGCACTGATACAGCGCCCTGATTTCCTGCTGGCGGACGAGCCGATATCCATGCTTGACGTATCGATAAGGGCCAACGTTATGAACCTTCTTCTCCATCTCAGGAACGAGTACGGCATGTCTATAATGTACATATCGCATGACATTGCATCTGCGAGGTACGTTTCAGATTATGTCGCAGTCATGTATCTCGGCGTTGCAGTTGAGTACGGTCCCGTAGAGGAGATCATCAAGATGCCCTTCCATCCTTATACCAAGGCGCTGATAAACGCTGTCCCGTCACCTGATCCTGACTGGATCCACCATGACCTGAAGATTCTCGGCGAAGTCGGGAATTCCGTCGACGTCCACGCCGGTTGCAGGTTTTACGACAGGTGTGTTTTCAGGAAGGACATATGCGAGGGAACTCCACCACCAGTCAGGAGAGGCGCAGACAGGATGTATATATGCCACTTCGACCAGGATGGCCTTGTTGAAAACGATGACGACGAGAACGTGGAAAAAACTGAGGAAGGCGAAGTGGAATTCATAAAAGCCGACAGTGAGCAGGGCAAACAGTAAGGTCAATTTGATAGAAAAGGAACAGGCTGAGGGAAACAGCGACCTCATCATTGAGGCGCTGGAGCACCGCAATACGATCCAGGCAATACTGCGTTTCATATATATCCCGATTGCCCTGCTCGTTGCACTTATCCTTGTTGCACTGATTGTCCGTTATTTTGGGATATCCTCAGTGGCGATTGCCATGCCCACGGTAATAACGCTTTGTGGCTTTGGGGTGGCATTCGTAGGCGCTTTCTGGGATTTCGGCGCGAGGAAATATCTTAACAGTCTTGCAAACAGCAGGATAATGTTCACTGAGAAAGACGTAACGAGGATCAACAAGCAGCAGCTCCAGCTGACGCTCATCTTCCTTGGCATCGCCGGCCTTTATGTGCTGGCTGCTGCCATCATCTATCTATCCATGTGACCTATTTCCTGGGTTTCCTGATCGCCTTCTTAGCCAGCCCCTTTGCAATCTCGACAGCTTTTTCAAGCTGCGGATCCCTTCCTGCAAGATAATCGGACGGTGTGTTGTCCACCTCAATCGTCGGGTCAGTCCCGTAATTTTCTACCCCGAAGCCGACATCGGTGAACCAGAACGAAAACTCCGGCTGGGTGAACATGGTGCCGTCTACAAGCGTCCGGCGGGGGTTGATTCCGACCACGCCGCCCCATGTTCTTTCCCCGATCAGATCTCCCAATCCCATGAGCTTGAACGAGTGTGAAAATATGTCACCGTCTGAACCGGCAAATTCGTTCGTCACTGCCACCATCCCGCCGCTTATCGCGTATGATGGGTAGGGCAGGTATTTTCCCCTTCTCGGTATGTCGAACCCTATGAGCTTCCTGGAAAGCTTCTCCAGCAGGAGATGCGAGACATGGCCGCCGCCGTTGAACCTGACATCGACGATGAGGGCAGGCTTCTCCCACTCGTATATGTACTGGCGGTGGAACTCGGCGAAACCCTTCGCCATCATGTCCGGAATGTGGATGTAGCCTGCATCCTTGAACTTCGATCTCACGAGCGCCCTGTTGCTTTCTACCCAATCCCTGTATATCGTGTTGAGCTCGCTCTTCTGCGCCTTGATGAAAAAGGAGCCAGACTTGCCGGATCTCTTCACCTCAACCTCAACTAGCGAGTCCGCAAGGTTTTCAAGAGCCTTTCCTGGAGGCGTATCATCCCCGATCTTGACATGATTAATCGAGACAAGCTCATCGCCTTCCCTTATGTCAACTCCCGGCGCCAATAGCGGCGATCTTTCATCCAGGTTGGATGGATCGCCGCAGTATATCTTTCCGAAGAAATATCTCCCGTTCCTGTATTCAAGCGATGAACCGATCTTTCCGATCCTGTGGTAGGATGACCTGTAGAGTTCACCACCCCTCTCGTAGCTGTGTGATGTGCCCGTTTCTCCCTGCATCTCCTTCAGCAAATCTGACAGCTCAAACCTTGAGTTAACCTGATCAACGAATGGAATGTACCTGTCCCGGACAGAATCCCAGAACTGGTTGATCTTCTCCTCCTTCCAGTACTTTTCCTTCATTGTCCGCCAGGTTTCAAGGAACATCTGCCTCCATTCCTCCCTCGGTAAGATCTCGCATCTTATCCTGTTAAGATCAATCCTTGTGAGATCATCGTCATGCAACTTGCTTTTGGTGCCTTCTGCCTTGGACAGCGAATCCACTTCATGCAAGCTGAACTTGCCCTTCTTCCTGACGAGTATCTTATTATATCCGCCAGAAACCCTGAAGCCGGAAATCTCATTGAGCACCTGTTTTGCCTTACCGGTGGTCATATCTAAGTAAAGAAGTTCGCCGTCAGACCTGGGGCCACTACCCATGTTCTTCATAACGCCCTCGACGGGGAAGCGAAGCAGCAGTGCTGCGTCATTTATCGCCGTTATGGTATGAAACTCTGCGGAATCAACCGGCAACGGCAGGGTCCTGTTCATTATTCCTTCAAGTGAAATTTCCTGCAGCGGAGGAGTCTCTTTTTTTGCCCTGCTGCTGCCTATCCTGTTCCAGATTGGCGACGCCTCCTTCGCGTCCAGGGTAACAACGAATGGCTTGGAAGCCTTGGGGAATCCCATGTCAAATACGACCTTGTCGTAAATAGGGTCAAGCGCCCTCTCAGATAGATAGAAGAGATATCTGCCGGATGGATCAAATGATGGCGAGAAGTCGACCGCAGCCTTGGAGGTAACGGGAGTCTTCTTTCCTGACTTGATATCAATAATCACGATAGATGAAAGAGGTCCCCCCTCGGCTTCGCCTTCAGGATAGGATACAGCGATCCACTTTTCCGTAGGATGCCATGATATATCCTCAACCATCCCTATGTCGTTTCTGTCAAGAAGAGTCGACTTACCCTTCTGCAGATCAAGAAGGTACATTTCGAACCGGTTTGTGGAAGCAACTGCCAGGTTTCCAGACGGGCTGGAGGAGAGGACCTCTATGATGCCAACGTCCTTCAGGATCGTCTTCTTCTCCTTCCCGACTAGATAGACGCAATCGCTGCCGGGTTCATCGTTCACAACCAGCATATTTCCTGTGCTGCCGGCGAATGTCAGCTGCCTGGATCTTCCATGTGTGACATCGGCAAGGGTTGTAACCGGACCGTTTGTACCCTTCAGGACATACGGCTTTCCTCTCACTATGTACCCGGATGATCCGCCGTCGTACGATAGGGAGTATTCTTCAAGGAAAGAAGACGGTTCCACAAACCTCCTTTCAGTGAACATCCCCGTCACTGGCAGCGCTATCTTCAATTCCG